>JAABTT010000108.1 GCA_011389765.1 Desulfohalobiaceae bacterium S24
TTCCACCCGGGTCAACGATCTTTATCCGGAGATTAAAACGCTTTTCATGTCCGGATATACATCCGATGTCATCGTTCGTCACGGGATTTTGGAAGAAGGCCTGCGCTATATCCAAAAACCCTTTTCCATTACAGAACTGGCGATAAAAGTGCGCGAGATGATTGAGATCGAATAGGCAGGTGGTTTTGTTGAAATTATATCGCTTTTTTTCAAAGTGTTATAAAGATGTTGTGATTTTAATGGGACCGCAGTGTTAAAAAAATTATGTCTAATTATTCCCATTTGCAGGAAAACGAGACACAGGCTTATGATAGACCTATTTAAAAATGCATTGCTGGCAATTGACCGTATTCAGACAAAATCCCTTGCAGCAGAAGTGATAGCAGGGTTGATAAAGGAGGGGCAATGAACCAGCAGGATACCATGACCGCAGCCCAGCGGGTCAGCACTGCCCTGCAATGCCAGGAGCCGGACCGGGTGCCTTTTTTCCTGCTTTTGACCATGCACGGGGCAAGAGAGCTCGGCCTTTCCATCGCCGAGTATTTTTCCAGGGCCGGCCATGTAATCGAGGGTCAGCTCCGGATGAGGGCCAGGTACAACCACGACTGCTTTTACCCGTTTTTTTATGCTGCTGCTGAAATCGAGGCCTGGGGCGGAGAGGTGATTTTTTCGGAAAACGGCCCGCCCAACGCCGGCCGCCCTGTTATCGCAAACCCGGAGGCCATTGCGGACCTGAAACCGCCGCTGCTGGATAACACGCCCGTGCTCATGCGCACCCTGGAAGCCATTTCCGGGCTCAGGGCGGAGGCCGGAGACGAGGTGCCGGTAATCGGCGTAGTGATATCTCCTTTTTCCCTGCCGGTTATGCAGATGGGGTTTGAGCCCTATCTTATTTTAATGCATGAACATCCTGAATTGTTCTGGCGGCTTATGGAATTAAACGAACAATTCTGTCTCAGCTGGGCCCGGGCCCAGCTGCAGGCCGGGGCCACGGCCATGTGTTATTTTGATCCCATGTCTTCTCCTGCCATAATCCCCAGGCAGATGTATCAGGAAACAGGACTTATAACAGCCAGGCGGATGTTTGCCGCAATTGATGCGCCTGTGGCTGCGCATACAGCCTCGACCCCGATTCTGCCGATCATTGACGACTTGTATGGTGCCGGGGCAAAAGCGGTATGCCCAAGTTCAAAAGAAGACCTGGCAGATATCAGGGACGCCTGCGGCAGCCGCATGGGCGTGATCGGCAATTTAAACGGGGTGGAAATGCGGCGCTGGAGCTCGCAGGATGCAGAAGACCGTGTTCGGCAGGCAATTTTGCGGGGCGGTGTCGGCGGCGGGCTGATCCTGGCAGACAACCACGGCGAGATCCCCTTTCAGGTCCCCGAATCTGTTTTAGATGCCATATCAGGGGCCGTTCATACTCATGGCCGGTACCCTTTGAAATAGGAGCAGATATGGACGCAAAGGAATCAACCGACTCCATTCCGGTTGTCGTGCTGGTGTGTCAGCATTTTATCAAAGAGGCCATGGCGGCCATTTCCGAACTGGAACTCAAGGATGTGACGTGTGCGGCTTTTCCTGCCCGGTGCGGCCGGCCGCCTGTCAATGCGGATGAAATAAGGGGGGCTGTAGCGCAAGCTGCCCCGGGTCCGGAGGCCCGCACGGTAGTTTTCGGCGGCTGCTGCATAAACGGGATCCAGTCGTTTCTGTCTGATTCAGATCGTGTTTCCGTTTGTTATATGCCCCAGTGCTTTGAGATGGTCGCAAGCAAAAGCTTTGTGGAAAACCTCATGTCAGACGGCGCATTTCTGACCACTCCGGGTTGGCTTGCCCAATGGCGGCAGTGGATCGACCGTGCCGGGTTTGACCGGCAGATTGCAAGGGAATATTTCGCAGAGTCCATGAAACGCATTGTTTTGCTGAACACGGCAACAGATGCCGCAGCGGTCCACAACCTGGAAGCTTTTGCCGCGTTTGTGGACCTGCCGGCCTTGCAGATACCAGTTGGAATTGATCTGTTTAAAAGTTTAGTCCACCGCCGGGTTCTCATGGAGCGCCAGGACGCCGCCCGGAAGAGTGCCAGAAAGGAGCGGCAGCAGTACCATCAGCAGCAGGCCGATTTTGCCATGACCCTTGACCTGCTAAGCCAGCTTCCTATGGCTTCCACGGAAAAAGAGGCGTTTGCAAGCACCGCTTCTGTATTTACAATGCTTTTTGCGCCCAAGGCCATCGTGTATGCGGAAAAAGAAAACGAGTCTGAACCCCGGGCCTGGCTTTTGTACGCGGATGCACCGGCAGTTGACGTTTCCGACCGGGCACCCCGGATTACGCAAGTGCTTGAAAAAAACCGCCAGACTCGCGGCCGGGATCACCTGATCCTTCGAATGGCATCGGGTCCGGGCCGTATCCGGGGACTGGAGCTTCAAAACGTTGCCTTTCCTCAATACCTGGACCGCTATGCCCAGATCTCCCAGGCAGTTGCAGATGTCTGCGGCCTGGCCATTGACAATGCCAGGAGCCATGAAAACCTCATGGAAAACCAGAAACGCCTGCACATCATGGCCACTATTGACAGTCTCACGGGCGTTGCCAACCGGGCTCAATTCATGGAAAAAGCAGAGGATGAAATTGTCCGGGCCAGGCGTTACAATAACAGTTTTGTCCTGTTGCTCATGGATGTGGATCATTTCAAGCAGATAAATGACAACCTGGGCCATCCGGCAGGAGATGCGGTGTTAAAAGCCATTGCCTCCATTTGCGAGGCGGATTTGCGTGACAGCGATCTGTTTGGCCGTGTCGGGGGCGAAGAGTTTGCGGCAATTCTCAGCAATTCAGATCTTGAACAGGGCCGCGTCTCTGCAGAAAGAATCCGGCAAAGCATTGCCGATCATGACTTCAAAACAGACACCAAAACCGTGAAATGTACTGCCAGTTTCGGCGTGACCGCCTGGACCGGACCCAAAGACTCCCTTACCCACATGTTCAAACGCGCCGACACCGCCCTGTATCAGGCCAAAAACCAGAGCCGCAACCGGGTGGTGGCAGTCGCACATAGCGGGTGATACCCTAAACTACTATATTGGACTTTTTGCGACGCCATCAAAGTTGAGTTAAAAAACAGCCGGAGGTAAGGGTATGGCTATCATGAATAGACTCAAAACGGAAACCGCGGCAGATCACAAAAGACTGGAATCATATCCTTATTTTGCGGCGCTGGCGGAACATAAGCTCCCTTTGGAATGTTATGTAAACCAGCTCAAGGCGCTTGCCATAATTCACGGCGTACTGGAAAGTGCACTGGCGGAAGCGGTCTGTGAATCCGTGGCGTCTGTATGGAATGACAGCCTGAGAAAGCTCCCTCTGCTTTCATGTAAATTGTCTCCAGGGCTTTCGCCGGAGCCCAAGCTCCAGGATATTTGATCTGTGAATCATCGGACCAGTAGAACATCTAATATGTTTATAGCTTTAGCGGGAGATTTATTTTTCGCCGGCCAGCTGAAGAGCCTTGGCGAGCAGTTCGTCAGACAGGTAGTAACGGTGCTTCTTGAGGATGTCCAAAACCGGACCCAGCTCCGGTAAAAATCCTTTTCTTTTAGCGGCCAACAAAACTCCGACTGTTCCTGTAACAGGCAGCCCTTTGGATATGGCTTCCTTCCTGCCCTTCATGTCAATTTTTCCAGAATTGCGACCTCGTTTTCCAACTCGTCAGACGACATCCGGATGTAAGGTATTCCTTTCTTTCCGGCATACCGTATGAACTCAAAACGGTCCATATTCAGTATGCCGGCGGACTTGCCGGCGGAAATTTTACCTTCCCGATATAATTCGAGCACGGCGGCTTCCTTGATTAGATCGGCATTGTCCTGATACGTTGCCGCAATTGAATCCAACACCTCGGCTGGAAACGATATTTCTACGGTTCTCAACGGCATCGCAATTTCTCCTTTGGCAGGTAATAAAAAATGGCCTTGTACAGAGGCAGTCCTGCAAGATAGACTCCGTTAAGGTGGGGGTTTCAATAAATCATGTACATAAATTATCCACCTTTGGCGGCCATGTCAATTCAGATTATCATATGTTAACCGAGAATTTTCAATGATAAACATCCACCTTTGATCAGGCGCAGTGATCTCGAACCCTGAGAAAAGCAATTTGCATATCGTACAGGCGGCGGGGCTGTCGTGAGAATCCTGAGGGGCTTCGGTTCCGGATACCGACCATTCACCAGCCCTGCCGCCGGCTCCTTCCGTCTCATCACCTGTAGACGAAATCTGAGGGTTCTGTTGTCGGTCTTTTTCATCTGCTTTCCTATATCGCTGATGAAATCTTATCAACCTGTCTAACGGTTTTATAGAGCGATTCCCTTTTTACCTCTGTCGTCTCCGTCTGGGAATTGCAGCCGGCGCAGCAGGTTCATATGCCTTCAGGCCTTAATCAGTATGCGTTTCACCGTGTCCCCTCCTGTTTGAGAGCGGACTCGATGGCCCCTTGAGCGGACAGATGTCCGAGGCTGCCTCCAGCCATGAGCTTCGGCAGTTGCTCTATATCTTCAAGCTGCGTCAATTGGCTGAAGCCGGTGGCATCGTCCCGGTGAGCGACAGTAATGAAAGGCACCATGGAGACGCCTGCTGCGTCCAGCAGAGCAGGATTGTGCGTTGTGCACAACACTTGGAATGGGATCAAAAACAAAAATTTTCTGCAATTGGGAGAGCACCTGTCTGGCTCCCTCCTGAATCTCCTTGCGCAAGTTGAGTGTCTCGACCTGGGAGAGAATGGTGTTGGCACGATTCAAATCGAGACGTTTCCCCCGGCCCTGGGTCACGGTCCAAAAATATGCCGGTATAGCGGGACTGTCGGCCTCTTCCTGCCGTGTTTGGAAAAGCAGTTTTTCTTTTGGCTGCCGACTCCGTGGTCCATAGGTCAGTAACGTCAGCTCTTCATGATAGACTTCTGCTAATGTTTTTCCTGTACAATGCCCTGCCTGTTTCAAAACTCCAGGCCGATGCTTTCAAACATCATATCCAAATAGCTCCACCCATCCACCCTGCGGTCGACTCGATCATCGCTTTCATTTGTTTCCGACCAATCCAAACGGAGGACGTTTTTTTCGCGCATCGACTGGATGATTTCCCTGTCCTTGGGACTTGGCTGCAGGCCGTTCCAACTGCCCAATGAGGATGAATCGCGCAGGAGGATGAATGAAAAGAGTTGAAAGGTATGGTTGTGCCTGGTGGAAAGCCGGTCAGCCAGTTCTTGCAGATGGCCGTTGTGGGCGATGGTCACTTTCTCATTCATGCTCAGGGACTGTTCGCTTTATTTTCTCGATGAACTCATCTTTCTTCATATGATCCCCCATATCTCCACGCATAACACATGCGGAACGAAGGAATTGTATTAGCTTGGCCGGCGTCGACGGAATGATCCCGGACGGAGAACAGCAGGCCGACCTGAACAGGAACTTGCCGGGTAGGCATGTTTCTTTTCGGTCGCCGGGTTCTCCCTAAACAGTGCCCGCCCTATTCCTTTGGCTCTATACTCGACAGCCGGTCCCATTCATATTGTAACGGGTTCTATTTTCTTTCCCTTTAATTCGTTCTTTTTTCCATAAAAAAGATAAGGCACGTTCTGAATCTGCAATTCTATAGTTTTCATCATTTCCTGTTTTGTAGGAACGTACAGAAAGCAACCTTTGGAATCAAGCTGAAATTCTCCTGCTATCAAAATGCCTCTATCAGTTTTGCACAATACTGGCACTTTCCATTTTCTGCTTTCAGAATCAAATCGTGGCGTCCCCGGCGTGGTTAAATTCCCGATATTATCGACCAAATACTTTTTTACTTTTTCATAGACTTCCATACTTTTAACCCCTTCGTGGCCTGTCCTGCCCATGCTTCTCCAAAAAGATTTTTTCTGATCTTAAGATCTCCGGACAAATCAGGATCGTGGTAATGAAAAAAATCATCGTCATAGCCAATGACCACGAAAAAATGACCGAAGCCTTGCAATCCACCGTAGATCACTGCTGGATCTACAAGAACGATAATCGGTTGTCCTTTTTCTAAAAAATCGATCAAATTCGATTCGGCCATATTTTCAAAAACTTCTGCGTTACAATAGATCAATGATATTAATTGCTTAAATATATTATCATGCTAACCGACTTAAACCTATCAGCGATTTTTTTGAAAGTCGACCAAAAATCAAAAGGTAACCGCATACCTCAGAATAAGTCCGCGTAGGCATTGCTTTGCGTTTCTTCTTCCCAGGAAATGTTCTGAGACGGTTCTTTCTTTTTTGTCTGCTTTTTACTCTGCATATACTCAAACAGGTTTTCCTTGCCTTCGATATCGGACATGGCCTCGGCGATCATAGCCCTGAGCACCAGGTAAGGACCTGTTCGTTCTGTTTGCAAGGCCCGGTCCAGGATCGAAGCTGCTTCCACATACCGTCCTTGCCTGCGATAGGAGAGGCTCAGATTGAACAAAGGGCCTTTCCAGGTTTGCGCGTATCTCGCTGCTTCGAGATAATATTTCTCTTCCCGTGTATAATCGCCGATTTCACCGTACAGCATTCCGATTTTATTCAAGAGAAAGGCATTTGGGCCTTGAATGCGCAAGAGTTGCCGGTACAGGCTCACGGATTTCTCTTGCTGACCGATTTCCTGGTATAAATCCGCTATGCGGAATGCGGTTTCAGGCTGCTTGTCCGGAGGGATGGCCTGGGTGCGCATGGCTTCTTCCAGCTCCAAGATCTCCCGGCGTTTGGAGTGGGGGTTGATCAGAGAGGTGGCCGGATTTTCCAACTCCAGCTTGCAGATTGCGTGCTCGGGCTTGCCCGGGAGCCGCAGCTGCAGGTTCAGATTTTGATTGGCATCCATGGCATACTGCAGGGCAATGGCCTCTCCTTTGTTCACCGGCGGTTCAATCTCCCAGGCCTGGCGGCCCAATATGCGGCCTTGGCCATCC
>JAABTT010000109.1 GCA_011389765.1 Desulfohalobiaceae bacterium S24
CTCGCACTCCGGGCAGATGCCGTGGGAAAATTCAGCCTCGGAATGCCTGCGCAGATAGGACTCGAGCTGATTCCAGTAGCCCTGGTCGTCCCGGATCTTCTTGCAGTTGGCGCAGATGGGTATCAGACCCTTCAGGGTCCGGACCTGCTCCAGGGTATCCCGGAGTCGATTCCGCTCTTTGATAAGTGCCGTTTCAGCCTCGCTCTTCTCCTTTATCTCCTGCCCCAATTGCTGATTCGCGCTTTGCAGCTCAGTGGTCCGCTCCTGAACCTGGTCTTCCAGAGAATCCATGCTTTTCTTGAGCCCCTTGGACATGGAGTTGAACTGTTCGGCCAGATCCCGCAACTCCAGGGCCGCCGGCGGATTAACCCGGCTGCCGAGCAGGCTCGGATTTTCAGTGATGTCTCTGGCCTGATTGCGCAGTACAGCCAGGGGCTTTTCCACCAGCCGTCTGTGCATAACAAGCAGCAGGCCATACAGTATCCCAAGCAGGAGCAGGAGCAGGGCCGAGAGTTCCCAGGAAAAGACATCGGCCTCGGCATAGGCCTGTTCCAAAGGAATGCGGATGGAGATAGCCGAGATCACCTCGCCGGCTTCACGTCCAAAACTGCGCACAGGTCCGTATTCCTCCACCAGACCATCCGGGGCCAGCTCCGGCCTGCTGTGGCAGGGCAAACAGGTCTGCTCCATGGTTTCACTCTTGCGCAGCACCTGAAAATAGCGGTCCTTCTCGATGGTCCGTATCGAGCTTTGCCGGACCAGATCGGGATTCTGATTCATTTCGTGGATAAAATCCCGCTCAAAGGCATCAGCCTCGTTTTCCGGACTGCGGGCGTTGATGGCGCACTCCTTGTAGTAGTAATCCGCTGCGCTCATTTCTTGAAAGTACTTGTCGATCTCCCGCACGGCATAGGTCGAGGACATCCAGACCGGATCAAAAGGGACTTCCGATTCCGGATTCCCGGCCAGATCAAATACATGGGGCTTGAGCTGATGTGTAAAATAGGTGTGGGTGGCCAGATTGTGGTCCAGAATGATCCGTGCCTTGCTCTCGGCCTCGTCCAGGGCCTGCCGGCGCATGCTGCTGTTGACCAGGGCCACCAGGACGATCCCGGCAATTAGAAACAGGATGCTTACGGCAATCAGATACAGGGTGCTCAATTTTACGTTTTTCATAGACAGGTCTCGTTTTGGCGGAAGTGCCTAAAGTGACTAAAGCTTGTAAGTGACTAAAGTTGAGGCACTCCGTTTTACATTTTGGATTGCGGATTTTGGATCTTGGAATTCAGAGTCATGATTTTGAGACTATTTGCTTTTTCTCGCTGTTTTTATCGATGAAACGATTACCAATCAATTTACCTTCTCTGGCATCAGGGAGTGTTCGGCAAAGTCTGATGATGTCCTTGGCAAATTGTTTTGTCCTCTCTTTCAAATCAGCTTCATTCACAACATCGTCCTCCACTCCCCATTCCCCATTCCAAAATCCACTTACAAACTTTAGGCACTTCTTTAGTCACTGGCCGCCCATTGAAACCCGCCCTGGGCAAAGAGCTCCAGACAGGCCTCCACAATCTGCGAATCGTACAGCAGGCCTTTGTTTTTCGTGATCTCCTCAAGGGCAGTCTCGATCCCGAGGGCGGCCCGGTAGGGGCGATGCGAGGCCATGGCTTCCACCACATCGGCCACGGTCAAAATCCTGGACTCCAGCAGGATTTCTTCACCGGAACAGCCGTTGGGATAGCCGCTGCCGTTGAGTTTTTCATGATGCTGCAGCACCATCCGGGCCACCTGCCAGGGGAATTCGATTCCGGACAAGATGTCATATCCGACCTGGGGATGGCTTTTGATGAGTTCGAATTCGATCTCGCTCAAGCGGGTGGGTTTGGAAAGGATCTCGGACGGGATGGCGATCTTGCCCAGATCATGGATGGTTCCGGCCATGGTAACCCCCTCGATTGACTCTTCGGACAGCCCCATCATTCTGGCGATGGCTGCGGCGAGTTCCGCCACCCGCTGCTGGTGCCCAGCAGTATAGGGGTCCCGGGCTTCCACAGTCCGGGCTACCACCTGAATGATACCGGTCAGGGCCTCTCGGAGCTTTTGCGTACGCTCGGCCACGGTCTGCTCCAGGGTATTCTGGTATGCCTTCTTCTCGGCCTCCAGCTGACCCCGGCGCAGGGCGCTGGAAATATTGATGAGCACCTCGCTGACCTTGAAGGGCTTGACGATATAGCCATAGACCCCCAGCTCCAGGGCCTCTTCCACCACCTCGGGATCATCCACGCCGGTGATCATGATGACGGCAAGGTCAGGGTCTTGGGCAACGGTGTTCCGGATAAAATCAAGGCCGGACTCGCCGGGAAGCCGGATGTCGCTGAGGATAAGATCAAAACTCTCTTCCTTCAGCAACTCTTTCGCCTCTTCGGCGCTGTTGGCAGTGACGCATTCCCGGCCGATTTTATTGACGATTCGGCTCAGAGTCCGACAGACCGGGGCCTCATCATCCAGAATGAGTATTTTCCCTTTTTCTTCTCTAATCTGCATAACTCGTTTTTTTCGAATTCCTTTCGGACCCAACCTTCCGGGTAAAGTGTTTCTGAAGGCACTTCTTCCCCCTCTTCCAACTTTAGGCACTTTAGTTCACTTACAAACTTTAGTCACTTCTTCCATCTGTTTCCAACACTTCCCTGACCTTGCGGACCAGCCCTTCAGGCGTGAACGGTTTTTGAAGAAAGGCGATTCCCATTTCTAAAACCCCATGGCGGACGATGGCTTTATCCGTATAGCCGGACATGTAAAGGACCTTCAGATCGGGCATCATGACCTTTAAACGGTTTGCCAAAGCCTTTCCGTTCATTCCCGGCATGATCACATCGGTCACCATAAGGTGGATCGGATCTTTATACTCCTCACACATACTCAGGGCCGTCCTGCCGTCAGCGGCTGTCAGGACCGTGTAGCCGTATTTTTCGAGGGTCTTGATTGACAGTTTTCTGAGCGGTTCATCATCTTCCACCACCAGGACCGTTTCCGATCCGGTGGGGGCTTTTGATGCTTTGACCTTGCTGTCCGTTTCCGATACCGGTTTATCGATCCGGGGCAGATAGATCTTGAAGGTGGTTCCCTCGCCGGGCTCGCTGTACACCCAGATGTTGCCCCTGCTTTGCTTTACAATACCGTAAACGGTGGAAAGACCCAGGCCCGTTCCTCTGCCTTTCTCCTTGGTGGTAAAAAACGGTTCAAAAATCTTTTCCTGCACATCCTTTGTCATGCCAAGCCCGGTGTCACTCACGGCCAGCATGACGTAAGAACCCGGTATTGTCGAGATGTGGGCTCGGGCGTATTCCTCATCCAGCTCGGCATTGGCCGTCTCGATGGTAAGCTTTCCGCCCCCGGGCATAGCATCCCTGGCGTTCACAGAAAGGTTCATCATCACCTGCCCGACCTGATTCTCGTCGACTTCCACCTCACCAAGATCGGGCGCCAGGATGGTCTCCATCTCGATGTCCTCGCCGATCATCCTCCGGAGCATCTTGTCCATGTCACGGACCGCGTCGTTGAGGTTCATAACAACAGGTTCAAGCATCTGCTTGCGGCTGAAGGCCAGAAGCTGGCGGGTCAGGGAGGCCGCCCGATTCCCGGCCGCCTTGATGTATTCGACATCCTCCCGCAGCGGATCATCCTTCGCCATATCCGCCAGGATGAGATCCGAATTGCCGATCACCGTGGTCATCAGGTTGTTGAAATCATGAGCGATGCCGCCGGTCAGCTGGCCGATAGATTCCAGTTTCTGGGCTTGATTGAACTGGGCCTGGAGCTTCTCCCGCTCATCCTCGGCCCGCTTGCGCATCAGGGCCGATCCGATATGCGCGGCGATTCCTTCCAGAATTTCAATCGTTTCAAGGGTAAAACGGCCTTTGCGCTTGTCGTTGAGCTGGATCAGCCCCAAAATCCGGCCTCTGGTCCGAACCGGCACCTGGGCCATGGAGCTGAAGCCATGACGGATACAGGTCTCCCGTGAATACATCTGGTCCTGAATCCGAACCGGGATCAAGGCCATGGAGGCATAGCCCTGATGGATGCAGTTGTTCCGAGGATGCATCCGGGGGTCCTGATCGGACGGCAGGTCGAGCAAGGGGAAGGAGTCGTTGGTCCAACAGCTCCCCCCTTGGGTGAAGAGCGGGTTGGAAGGATCGGTCTTGCCGGATATGACCAGGCCGCAGGTGCATTCCAGGCGGACATTGCCGTCCTTGTCCCGACACACGCCGCCATCCTTGCCGCGTTCGAGCAGCGTGTTTTCGGTCCGCAGAAAATCCTTGGAGAAACCGTCCTGGACGAAATACGGAAAATCATCGCCCTCTTGCAGGCGCAGGCCCACGGCATCGACCCCTGTCCGTATCTTCAATGCAGAGAAAACGCGCTGGATGGACTCCTGCAGGTCGCCCGGCTCGTTGAGAATCTGCAATATCTCCTGGCCCATCTCCCGATAGGTTTCAGTCAGCTTGCGCTCGGTGATGTCAATCGCGAATTCGATGGCGCCAATAACGGTGCCCTGTTCATTCCGGTCAGGCACGGCTTGGCTCAACCAGCATCCTTGATTTTTCGGCCAATAATCCTGATTATCCGGCGTCAATTCATGGGCAGCACTCTCTCCGGTTTCAATTGCCGTGATCACCGGACAACCCCGGCATGGTGTTGACAAATTCCAGACCTGGTAGCACTTTCTCCCCCTGACTTCCTCCAGGCTTAATCCTGTCGCTTTCTGGTAGGCTCGATTTACCCATACCAGGTTCAAATCCGTGTCGTGATAAGCGGCGATCATGGGAGAATTCTCTATGATGTGAGCCTGGAATCTGATCTGCTCCTCGGCCAGCTTACGTTCGGTGATGTCCTGAGCCAGTATTGCGATGTTTTCAGCCATCGGTATAACGACGATGCGAAACCACGTTTGTTTTTGCATTGATTCGCCGGAGTATTTTTCCTCAAAGGTTATGGACTTCCCGGATTCCGCTACCTGTTGATAGGTTTTCATGAATTGCTTTTCACGGTGTCCGGGAAACAACTCCAGTAGACGTTGCCCCACCACTTTTTGAGGGTCAGTCCCGTTCAACCTTGCAATCGAGTCGTTTTCGTAGACCCAGGTGAAATCGATCACACGATTCTGAGTATCGCGAACTGGTCGAAGAATCGTGAATCCATCAGGAGACATATCCTGAGCAATGCGGAATCGCTCATCGCTCTGCCTACGTGCTTCTTCCGCCCGCTTGCGCTCGGTGATGTCGCTCAGAACCACTCGGCATAAAGGCGCGCCGTCTTCCGTTTGAGCGGCGGTTGCCGTTAGGTGCACCCAGAAGCGTGCGCCGTCCGGTTTGACCAGCCGCAGTTCGCATTCCTGGGGTTCGCCCGTTTCAAAAAGTCTTTTACGGTGCAGATAGTAGATGTCCTGGTCCTCTTTGAGGATGAAGTGGGAGATCGGCTGCTTGACCAGCACGCTGCGGGTCACGCCCAGCAGGGTGGCGGCGGTGAGGTTGGCCTCCAGTATCAGTCCCTTTTCGGACAGGGTGCAGTAACCCATCGGGGCCAGATCAAAGAGGTCGAAATAGCGTGTCCGGCTGGCTTCGATCTCCGCCTGGGCCGCTCGCAGTTCCTCGTTCTGCATCTCCAGTTCGATCTGGTGCACCCGCAGTTCGTGGAGCACCCGTTGGATTTCCCCGGGCGAGAGGGCCGCGCTGTCTTCCGACGTCCGGACGGCCCGTTCCCGGGCAAGCGCTTCAGCTTTTTGCCGCAAATCCGCAGCGGCTTTGGGGCGGTTTTTCTGGTTTGTCATAGGTTGCCTCCGTTATTTCCAGATGGCGAAGTCCAGTTTCTTCCGGAATCCGTCCACTCCCGGCCTTGCTGCCCGGTGACATCCAGGACGGCGCAGGTGATCCCGACCACCTCGCCCTTGATGGCCCGCACCCCAGGGTGTCGTCGCTGCCAATGCCCGAGAGCACCACGCCGATGGCCCGCTCGTGCTGGTCCTGGGCCAGGGACCGAAAGAAAAAGTCGATGGGCATGCGCCGGCCGCGCGGGGACGCGGGTTAGAGCAGTTGCAGCGTGCCGTTCAAAAAGGCCATGTCCCGATTTGGGGGAATGATATAGGCGCAATTGATCTGAACCTTCATGCCGTCCTCGACCTCAGAGACCTGCATACGAGTAGCGCCGAATGAGATCGGTCAGGATGCTCTTGTGATCCGGGGCCAAGTGCTGTACCAGCACAAAGGCCATACCCGGGTCAGAGTCTGCTGGCATACCGGAGAAGAAGGCCTCGAAGGCTGCTAGGCCCCCGGCCGAGGCCCCGATGCCCACGATTGGAAAACCGCCGCCGGCCCGGTCGGGCTTCGGCTGCGCGTCTACTGTGGTGCCGGAATGTTCCGGCGGCATGCCGGTTTTCGTTTTTCCTTGTTGTGAGTCGGCTTGCATGGTCAGGTCTTTTTTTCTCTTTGTCATGCCAATCTTTTCCATAGCAAAGAAATTATACGTTCTTTGCTTCATTACAACAATTCTTGATTTTCGAAAAGTCAATATGACTTGCATGATCTTTGACTTAGCCAAATTCAAGCAGTCTGAAGATATTCAAAAAAATATCGATTGCCCAATCAGTGAAGTTTACATGCCAAAAAATTGTATAGTCTAATCAATTCAAGAAGTTGAAACATTCAGATGGTAGTCTGCTCCTTCCTTCGCAACGGATCTCCTTGATTGTCTATGAACATTAAAAAGGGATTCTCACGGTCGAGTTCAAGCAGAAAGATAGTGAAGCATAGATCTGATATTTCTCGCAAATTTTGAAGGGGACTACTCCAGGTCGATAGCCGAATGGTACACTCAGGATATCCAATGTGTGATCAATTTGCTCACTCTGATTTTTTGTCCAACACATTTCTTATCGTGGCGGCGATCTCCTTC
>JAABTT010000011.1 GCA_011389765.1 Desulfohalobiaceae bacterium S24
GTCAGGTTCATCGCCTTATTGCTCCTGTTCGCCGGGTTGTCTTTGTCCAGATTCAGCCTTCTCAACGCGCACGGCCGCGCCGTCGGTAATGCTGTTCATTCCGGCCACAACCACCTGATCGCCGGGCTTAAGGCCCTCGACCACCTGAACCCGGCTGCCCTGTTCAATCCCGAGCCGGATCTCCCGCCTTACTACTTTGCCCTCCCGGACCACAAAGAGTACCAGCAGGAGAAAGGGAATCAGGAAAAGTGGCGCACAACCTTTTTTTATGATCATTCCACATTCTTGACAAACAGGCGGGCATGCAATATTTGTATTTCCTCTTTTAGCTAAACATACAACAAGCGGAGACGCCATGCACGAACCGCTCTCCATTTTAAAATCCCTGGCCGACGGCAACAGGCTCCGGGTTGCTGCCGCCTTAATGGACCATGAGGAGCTGTGCGTCTGTCAAATCACTGAGCTGCTCCAGTTGGCAACAGCAACTGTGTCCCGGCATATGAGCATCCTGCACAACGCGCATGCGGTCCAAAGCCGAAAGCGCGGCCGCTGGGTCTACTACCGACTCACGGCTGCATTTCCTGACCTGCTCCGTCAATGGTTGACCCTGGAGGTGACAGGCTCAGCCCAAATCGCAGAAGATCGCAAAAGCCTGGATACCATCCTCTCCTATGATCCGGAGGAACTGTGCAGGCTGCAGAAACAACGCTCCCAATGCGACACGCGGGAATAGCATAACCGTGAACCCAATTCAGACCTCGTACCCCAGTTGTGATGTTTACACTTAACAGCCTTAAATAAATGCATATAATTTACTTGACTTCAAAATTGGACATTCATTTGGTGTCAGGTGTCGGGTGTCAGCGCGGCCGCTGGCTGGACGGACCAGCCAGTTTGATCAATGAAGAAACTATTGGTCGACCACCTCCGTCATTCCGGCGGCTTGTCACGCCGAAGCTCTGAGCGAAGGCGGAAGCCGGAATCCAGATTAAAAATGTAAGAGCTGGACCCCGGCCTACGCCGGGGTGACGGAGAAATAACAATGAAGTTTCATACGAGGCAAAATCCGCAAACTGAAACCTGAAACCAGACACCTGAAACTCCAACAAGGGTGAGTAAAGTAAGATAATGTCCAAAACTTGTACAAATTTTAGCTCTCGGGAAAGAGTTCTGCAATTAAGTGGGGAATGATTTAACCGGGCGAGCCTGGAACTTTGAAACCGTAAGCGAGGAGGAAGAAAGTTATGTCCGAGGCCAAAAAACTCCCTTTTCTGGAACGCTTTTTGACCCTGTGGATATTTCTGGCCATGGCCTTCGGGGTCTCGGTCGGCTATATCTACCCGGCCATCACCGAGGCCATGGACTACGTGACCGTGGGCACGACCAATATGCCCATCGCCATCGGCTTGATCTTGATGATGTACCCTCCCCTGGCCAAGGTGCGCTACGAGAAGCTGGGCGAGGTCTTCAAGGATGTCAAGATACTCTCCCTGTCCCTGGTCCAGAATTGGGTCATCGGCCCCATTCTCATGTTCCTGCTGGCCATCGCCTTTTTATCCGGCCATCACGAATATATGGTCGGCCTGATCATGATCGGACTGGCCCGCTGCATCGCCATGGTCCTGGTCTGGAACGATCTGGCCAAAGGAGATGCCGAGTATTGCGCCGGACTGGTGGCCTTCAACTCTGTTTTCCAGGTCCTGTTCTTCTCGGTCTATGCCTGGTTTTTCATCACCATCCTGCCCGGGTGGTTCGGCCTGGAAGGGGCAGTGGTGGATGTGACCATCGGCCAGATCGCGGAGAGCGTGTTCATCTACCTGGGCATCCCCTTCATCGCCGGGATCGTCTCCCGCATTATCGGCCTGAAGACCAAGGGCGAAGACTGGTACATGCACAAATTCATTCCCAAGATCAGCCCGATTACCCTGATCGCCCTTTTGTTTACCATCGTGGTCATGTTCTCACTCAAGGGTGAATTCATCGTGCGCCTGCCCCTGGACGTGGTCCGCATCGCCATCCCCTTGTGCGTCTACTTCGTGGTCATGTTTTTGATCACCTTTTATATGTCCATGAAGTTCAAGGCCACCTACGAGCAGACCACCACCCTGTCCTTTACCGCAGCCTCCAACAATTTCGAGCTGGCCATTGCCGTGGCCATATCTGTGTTCGGCATCAACTCCGGAGAGGCCTTTGCCGCGGTCATCGGCCCCCTGGTGGAGGTCCCGGTGCTCATCGGCCTGGTCAATGTGGCCCTGTGGCTGAAGCGCAAATACTTTCCCTATGCCCTGGAAACTCCCACCGGGGTCTGCCATTTGACCTGTGAACCGGAATAAGGAGCAGATATTTCAGTCCTTGTCCGAACTGAATTTGACTGCTGACGTGGAACATGTCCGGGACGTCAAGGAAATTGCCAAAGCCGGAATTATGGGCTCGCCCGGTTTGATGATCAACGGAGAAGTTGTTGCCGTGGGCAAGGTTCCCGGCAAGGAAAAGCTCAAGAGTATGCTTCAGAAAGAGTCATAGGAGCAACCTCCCTTCCCTGACACTCCCAAGGGAAGGGAGGTTGTATTCAACCTCAGAGCTCTTTCCAGTGAGCTGAAATTTATATGAATTTTTGGACACTTTATTGTGAATTCAGACTTCGTATCAGCGTTTTGACATTTAAGTTTAACAGTTTAAAATTATTTCATATATTTTTAATGACTTTAAAATTGGACATAAACTCGAAATTCGAAGCACGAAATTCGAAACAAATTTCAAATGACAAAAATTCGAAATTCAAAACGTCAGAGGTTGTCTAACTTTAACCATTATAATCTATTTGGGATTTGTTACCTGTCTTCGTTTGAAAATTTTGAAAATTTGAATTTCGTGCTTGTTTCGGATTTCGAATTTCGTGCTTCGAATTTATCATAACCTGATATTTGTCCAAAAAAATATCCAAATTTTGGAGTACGGGAAAGAGTTCTGGAATTATTTGCAAATCGAGGTTTCAGGTGTCAGCCCTGCCTCTGGCAAAGCTCGTATGAAACTTGATTTTCTTTCTCCGTCACCCCGGCGTAGGCCGGGGTCCAGCTTTTTCAGTCTGGATTCCGGCTCCCGGATCGGGGTCCGGGACAGGCCCCGCCGGAATGACGGAGGGGGTGATCAAAAGTTTCTTCACTGATCAAACTGGCAGTCGTAGATTTCAAGAACAGCGATCGAAGAGCTTTTAAGTGAATTATAATAAATATCAAAAAGATATATGTCAGCCCTGCCAGCGGCCGCGCTGACACCTGACACCTGTGAAATGTCCAATTTTGCAGTCAAATCAATTATTTTAAGCAGTCTACCCCGGAGCCGGGAGTCATGACTATAATAATATGCATATCTTGACAAAATACATAATTTGTCTATTATTATAGTTATGGATAGACAAGAAATTGGCGAAAAGATCGCGTTGCTGCGCAAACAAAAAGGCTGGACTCAGACCCGGATGGCCGAAAAAATCGGTGTTTCCAGAGCATTTGTGTGCAATCTGGAACGGGGGACAGGGGGTGATCCCGGCATACGAAAAGTGCTTGCTATACTGGCTCTTTTTTCCAAAACATTGGAGATAAAAGAAGCTGCTGAGCCCCCAACACTCGACGATTTGCTTGAGGAGCAATCCTTGTGATCCTTGTTTTTGCAGACGGTATCCATGCAGGGGCCTTGGACAAGGATGAAAAAAAACCGTACTATGTGTTCACCTACCACCCGGAAGCTGACCAGGAGCAATCGGTTTCCCTGACCATGCCTGTCCGCCACAAAAGCTACGTCTCCCCTATTGGTTCTTTGCATCCCATCTTTGACATGAACCTGCCCGAGGGTTTCCTGCGCAACTATCTGATGAAGGCCGTTCCAAATTGTGACGATCTTAAGCTCTTGGAAGTCACAGGGCCGTCACAAATTGGCCGACTACTGTATCAAAGTGGGGAACAGATCAGCAAAAAAAGTATCCCCGAGTATAGCATCAACGACATTCTTGCATTTGACGGGGCCGGGGATCTGTTTCAGGAGCTCTTGGAAATGTATGCAGCCGCTTCCGGTGTTTCAGGGGTGCAGCCCAAGGTCTTGGTCCGGGACCCGGTGAATACGAAAATGAGTCCTGATCACAAGCTTGCTGTCCGGGCGACAACCCACATCGTCAAAACCTGGGACGCAAAATATCCTCATCTGGCCTACAACGAGCATTTTTGCCTGCTGGCCGCCAAATATGCAGGCCTTTCTACCCCGTATTGGGAAGTCTCCAGGAACGGCAAATTTCTGGTGGTTGAACGCTTCGATCTTACGGAAGAAAACCGGTACCTGGGCTTTGAGGATTTCTGTGTCCTGGCCGGACTTCCAAGTTCCAAGAAATACCATGGCAGCTACGAGCAGCTAACCAAGGTGCTGACAAATTTCTGCTTCCGTGAGCACATAGGGACATACCTGGCTGACCTATTCAAAATGATTGCCTTAAGCGTTGTTTTGCGCAATGGAGACGCACACCGGAAGAACTTCTGCCTTTTGTACGACAAACCGACATCCAGGCGAGGCAAGCTTGCACCCGCATTCGACATCGTGACCACCACGGCCTACCTTCCCAATGACGCAATGGCTCTAACCATGGAAGGCTCAAAAAGATGGCCGACAAAAAAACGGCTTTTGCGTTTGGCCACAAATCACTGTGGCCTGCAACATAAGCAGGCCATCAAGATTCTGGAAGAAATCAAAGAAGGTACGAGGAAGGCCCAAACGGAGCTTACGTACGGCATCAAATACTTGAAAGGCTTTTCTGAAATCGGCCCCAAAATGTCCGACCAATGGGAGCTGGGTTTGGGCTTATGATGGTCAACTAAAACTATGAAATTGCCAATCCATGAACAGAGCACCCTGAGTCAGGGAAGCGTTTTTACGATCAATCTTCCTTTCCCTCGTGAAACGTATTCAGGAACTTAGTTCATGTATTGAAAAAACGGGGTACGCAGATTTTCAGCTTCCGCTTGTATCTGTGTACAAAGTCGGTCCAGAGGGTTCTGTTGTCCTGCGCACGGGCGGCTCGATACAGGCGATGTTTTAATTCAGTTGTCGAACTGCCCAGAGGGTCTGATAAATAGGTCTGAAAAAAGGCATCCACAAGGCTCGAACATCCAAAGAGAAACGGAAGTTTGAGCAGAGTTCCCAGGTCTTTGCTTTGGGCTCTGCAGGCCCTTCTATTGTTGAAGGCAAAGTAGGCGTAGGGCATATCCAGCAGTCGTATCCGAGACTCTTGAAGTGGCGTGTTTTCTTTGATCAGTATATTTCGGGTGCTTGAGCTGTACATAAAATAATTCCGGCTATGGAGTCTGCGGAATATTATGCCCAGTTCCGTAAAAATTTTTTGTAAAGACGGATCATTGTGCCAGTTTCCGGACTCTTGCAATCTTTTTTTGAGATTGACCGAGTTCTCGACGAACTTGGTAATCACAAAACAGGAATTGACTGTTTTCAGTATGGAGCGCTGTGATCCATAGGCCACAGGCTTGACGGCTGGAATACCAAGCTTTTGGCAGACCTTCAGATTGTGATACTCGCGCTTGGCTTTTGCAGGCCACCAGGTTCGAATGTTTCCTTTGCCGTACCGGTACTCCTTGAAGACAAATTTCTGGCTCAAACCATCCTGGCTGAGTTCCCGGAGGACAACCCGAACGTGATCTTTGTCTTTAAAAACAATTCCAGATTCCTTTAGGAAATCCTGGTATCGGAGAAAATGCCGAGAATCAAAAAAGCCTGCAAACTGCTCATTGATGTGGTATACACTCGATTTATCCGATTGAATCATGATAAGGACTCTCTTCTTCGTAAAATCGAATAGCGGTGAAGCGAAAACAATCGCGACAATGGAATCGATTCAACCACTTCGAAGCCTGCTGCATCGGCCGTCTCTTTGACCTCTTTTGCTTTCAGGGTCCATTTGGATCTTTTGGGATAGACCCGGCGCCTGATTTCCCGGAGCCTGTTTTTCAGCGAAGCATGGTCGGCATAGGTGAAGATCACCCAGCAGCGAGAAACCCGGGTTATTTCACGGAGGTACTGCAATCTTTCCTCATGGTCGCGGATATGGTGACAGAGTCGGACAGAAAGAACCAAGTCGAATGACCGGTCCTCGAAATGGAGATCTAAGGCATCATTTTGCACATATTGCGCCGCGACAGAACCTGATGCTTCGTGATAGCGGCGAGCACTTTGCAGCATGAATTCACTGTAATCGCTTTCAACGACATGGGGAGCCACGGTATGTAAAATTGGGAATAAGCGTCCATAACCACAGGGAATATCCAATGCTGTCTCAATATTCCCAGGCGATAGACGTGTGAAGAGTTTTTGAAGCAGGCGCTGCTCGGTCCGGTTGTTGGTCCGCTCCCGCCAATGCCGTTCAAATTTTCCTTGATAACTATCGGCGCCTTCTTGGCTGTTGTAACGTCTCAGTATTTTTTCATCCATACAACTTGGTCCTCCTAAAAAGAGATGGTCTTGGCATCAAGGACTTCCCTTTATTGAATGCTTCAAGGATTGCTGCCATGATTGGTCGTGCTTTCGTGGACAGTGAACTTTAAACAGCAAAACATGATGACAGCCTTACCTGAACATTACGTGTTGGTAATATTCTCATTTCACTGGCCCACATCGGTGTTGAAAAAGTGTGTGGGATATTTGCATTCAGCTATGATGAACATTCACTCGAACCGGACAGGCGGATCACTTTGATTCAGAGCTATTTACAGTACCTTAAAATTTGAAGTCATATTTGGGCATCCATTTTACCGGCTTGACAAAATGACGCCCCTCCTTGATTATAAGGGAAAAACAACGAGGCCCAGAAATATTCAACCGCCACCAATTGAAAAAGGTATACCTCATGAACGACCAATTTGAATCCAATGCCTCCGGTCCCCCTCCGCCCCAGTTTCGGCTGGAAGATCTGGATATGAGCAAAATCTATCGTCTGCTGAAATTCGGTCTCGGACTTTTGGCCCTGATCCTTCTCTGGATGGCCATCAGCTGGGGACATACCTTTTATACGGACTGGCTCTGGTACAAGAGTCTGGATTTTGAATCAGTCCTGATCACCATCGTCAGCAGCAAACTTGTTTTGTTCTTTCTTGCAGTGGGCCTGTTCGCGATTCTGGCCCTTCCCAATCTGTACCTGGCCCGCAGGCATACCGCAGGGTTGCAGCCGGTGAACCCCAATGTGCCGTCCAATCTCTATCAGACGGCAACGAAATTGCTCGGCTGGGTCGCTGCCGGGGTTCTGCTGCTTGCCGCCCTGTATCTGGGCGCCATGATGGCTTCGGAATGGGAAACCATGCTCCGCTATCTGAAGCAGGTCCCTTTCGGGGAACAGGACCCTGTTTTTCAAAAGGATTTTGCCTTTTATATCTTCACGGTCCCTGTCCTGGAATTCATCAAGACCTGGCTTTTGAGTGCGATCATCGCCACCATGGTGGTGGTCGGCGGTCTCTATTATATGAGCAGCACCCTGCGGGGCGAACTCTTTTCACTGACCGGAAAGGTGTTCAATCATCTGGCTGTTCTCGGGGCGGGCGCCCTTCTGGTGATTGCCTTCGGCCACTGGTTGAGCCGCTACGAACTCTTGTATTCCTCCCTGGGCACAGTTTATGGCGTGGGATTCACCGATTCCGTGATCATGCTTCCCGGTTATTTTATTCTGACCATTGTCGCCGTGATCGCGGCCGTGATGATGATTGTAGGGGCTTTTTCCGAAAAAAGGAAGCTCATCATCTGGTCCGTGGCTATCTGGCTGGGTCTGAATGTGCTCCTGACCTTCGTGGTCCCCGGGCTGTTCCAGCGCCTGATGGTGGAACCCAGCGAACTGGCCAGGGAAAAGGAGTACCTGCGGGACAACATCCAGCACACCCGCAACGCCTTTGGGCTGGAACAGCTTGTCTCCAAAGACCACCCGGCCAGAGGAACGCTGGACCGGGAAGCCATCCAGGCCAATCAGGGCACGATTCAGAATATCAGGCTCTGGGACGAAGGCCCGCTGCTCCAGAGCTACAACCAGATCCAGTTTTTCCGGCTCTATTACGATTTTCTCCAGGTACATACCGACCGGTACACAGTTGACGGGGAACTCAGGCAGATCATGCTGGCCACCCGGGAACTCTCCGCGGACAAGCTGCCCGAAGAGGCCCAGCGCTGGGTGAACCGGTACCTGCAGTTCACCCACGGCTACGGTGTGGCAGCCTCTCCGGTTACAGAGGTCGAACCCGGCGGCCGGCCGAGTTTTTTTCTCGGCGATATCCCGCCGGAAGGCAAAATCGAGCTTAACCGGCCCGAGATTTATTACGGCCAGAAAAGTCTGGACCACGTCATTGTCAACTCCCAGATGCAGGAATTCAATTTTCCCGGACCCGACGGCCCGGTCTACACCCATTATCAAGGCAAGGGCGGCGTCAAGCTGGATTCCTTCTTCCGCCGCTTCCTCTATGCCTGGAAATTCAAGGACATCAATATCCTGATCTCCGGAGAAATCAGCGAGGAGAGTCTGATTCAGTACCGCAGAACCGTGTCCGAACGCTTTTCCACCCTGGCGCCTTTTTTAACCCCGGATCGGGAAGCCTACAGCGTGATCGCGGACGGCCGCCTGTTCTGGATACAGGATGCCTACACCACAGCCGACCGCTATCCCTATTCCACCCCATGGGAGGGCAGCTTCAATTATATCCGCAACAGCGTCAAAACCGTGGTGGATGCCTATAATGGAAACGTTGACTTCTATGTTTCCGATCCTGACGATCCCTTGATCCAAACCTATCAGAAGGTTTTCCCGGATCTTTTCCATTCGATGCAGGAGATGCCTGAATATCTCAAAGCGCATGTGCGCTACCCCCAGGATATGTTTACCGTTCAGAGCCAGATGCTCCTGCAGTACCACATGAAAGACCCGGTGGTCTTCTACAACAAGGAAGATCAATGGTCCGTTCCGGTGCAATCCTCGTTTGGACGATCCGATGAAGTCCTGAAGCCCTACTATCTTGTGGCCAGGCTTCCGGGAGAGGACAAAGAGGAATTTCTGCTCATTCAGCCCTTCACCCCGCAGAACAGGCACAACCTGGTGGGCTGGCTGGCCGCCCGGATGGACGGGGAACATTATGGTGAACTGACCCTGTTCGAATTCCCCTCGGGACGCCATGTTGACGGGCCGAATCAGGTGGAGGCCCGGATCGACAACGACGCCGTCATCTCCGAGCAGTTCACCTTATGGGGACAGGTGGGCTCGGAAGTCACCAGAGGCATTCTCCTGGTGATCCCGGTGGGGGATTCGATCCTGTATGCGGAACCGATCTTTTTAACGCCGGATACCATTGAATTCCCGGAACTCCGGCGCATTATCCTGGCCGACGACCAGCAGGTGGTCATGCATAAGACCCTAAATGATTCCGTTGACGCCCTGGTAGGAGAATTGCCCGCGGTGGCCCCGCCTGTGGAAGCCGAAGACCCCCTGGAGGCTGACGAGACCGCCCGGCCCGGCTGGCGGGAGGGGGTGGACGAGGCCATTGAAAATCTGCAGAAGGCCCTGGATCAGCTCAAGAAACTCATCTAATACCAATGTGCCGCAAGGTACAGTCATGACAAAAGGGTTGCCGTAATGACGCGGCAGCCCTTTGGTCTTGAATCGGATGTCTCTACCCTGCTTGAATTTATCGGATGGCATGTTTTGTCCAGTTTGCAAGTCAAAGTTGCAATTTGTCCAAACTGTTCCAGGAAAGGACCCGCGCTTTGGTCCGTTCCTGGTTCTCTCCACCGCCGTAGATAAGACACGGTTTTGCCGCCTGCTCCCCCGCCAGCCGTGCAAAATACTCCACACCCTTAAAATAGTCCCGGGTAATGGTCCGGCCTGCTTTGATTTCTAGAGGGAGCAGGGTCTGGCCTTGCTCCACAAGGCAATCGACTTCATTTCCGGTCTTGTCCCTCCAAAAAAAACAATTGCCTGCTTGCCCCTGATTGAATCTTTGTTTCACAATTTCACTGATGATCAGAGATTCAAACAAAGCCCCTTTTGCATAGTGGGTCTGTATCTGGTTCTTGGATCGAATATCCAGGAGATAGGCAGCGAGCCCCGGGTCGTAAAAATAGAGCTTCGGCATCTTGACCAGTCTTTTGTTGAAATTCGCATGGTGCGGCCTGAGCAAAAAAATAATAAAACTGGCTTCCAGAACAGAAATCCAGGATTTGGCTGTGGTATGGGAAAGACCACACTCATTGGCCAGTGCGGACATATTCAGGAGCTGGCCGATCCGGCCGGCGCACAGCTTTTAAAAAACAGGACATTCTTGAAAAACCGTGTTCGAGCAGTGTATCCATCCAGTCAAAACATGATCCGAATCACCCGCCATTGTCCGGTTTCCGATATCTGAAAGGTCATTGCGGTAAATAAATCCGAAAAGTTGTCCCCTTTCCGGGTTTACTCACGACTTCAACCCGGCCGTTATGCGCCTGGAGAATAGCCTTCACCTGTGATAAACCGAGTCCGAGTCCCTTGCTTGTATCACCCGGGTTCTTTGCTCCGCGATACAAACGATCCCATATTTTCGGCATCTCTTTTTCAGCGATCCCCTGACCCTGGTCTGTAACGCTGATAACTGCTGCGGATTCCGATATCCCGGCCTGAACAAGGATAGACAGACCCTTGGCTGGAGTGTACTTGATGGCATTATCGAGAAGGTTGGCCAGAACCTGGCTGATTCTGTTGAAATCCGCTTTGACGACAAGGTCTTCGTCCATGTCGACCCGAATGGAGAGCTCTTTTTCTTCAGCAATGAAACTATACACCTCCACCACAGGATCGATCAGCTCTTTGATCCTGAATTCTTCCAGGTTGATGGGCATGACGCCTGTTTCCGCCTCGGATATATCCATCAAGGTGTTGAGCATCTTCAGAATCCTGTCCGACTCTTCCAGAAAGGTTTCAAGGGCTTCTTTGTACTGTTCTCTGCCGCTTCCGGAACGTAGGGCTGTTTCCGCGATATTGTGCATCCGGGTCATCGGGGTCCGCAATTCATGAGCCACATCGTCAAGTGCCCCTTTCATCCCTTCGATAAGGGTCTCGATCCTCATCAGCATACCGTTGAACAAACGGGTCAGCTCTCCAAGTTCGTCGTCAGTCCTTGTCTGAGGAACCCGGGCATCCATTTTTCCCTTCTCAATGGTCTGGACGGTTTGGATAAGATCGCGAATCGGTCGAAGGGTCCTGCGGGAGAGAAAATATCCACTGAAAAAAACGGCCAAAAGGAGAAAGACCGCAACGTACATAAAGGATTCCAAAAAACGGCTCAAGACCCTCTGCCTGGACTCGGTGCTCATGCCCACCTGCAGCCAGGACCCGTCTGAGAGACGAAGAGAGGTCAGCTCCAGAGAATAGTCATCCTCATCGCTTTTCGGGGGTACAATAATCCATGTTTTTTTATCGGGATCGATATCCTCAAGCTTTCCCAGATCAAATTCGTCCCATTGGCGGGGGAAAAAAATTCGAGTGGTATTGTTATCGGGACTCGCAAAACGGTAGAAGAAATGGCTTCGCTTTCGAAATTTTTTGCTCTCCTCGAATTCATTTCTGACCTTGGCCATGACCTCGGACGGGCCGCCTTTTTCGTATTCGCCGGCGAATTCCTGCAATTGGTTTGTGATGGCTTTGTGATCATCCCTTTGCAAGGCCTGGGACAAAAAAATAGAGGCCAGAACAAAGAGCAGGGAGGCACTGAAGACAAAAAAGCCGGAATACCAAAGCGCGAGTTTAAACCCAATGGTTTTAGCCAAGACTAACGGGGTCTTTAAGAACATAACCAACACCGCGGATGGTATGAATGTATTTGCAGGAAAAATCTCTGTCCACTTTTCTTCTGAGACGGGAGACAAGCACATCCACCACATTGGTCTGAGGGTCAAAATGATACCCCCAAATATGCTCCAGGATCATGGTCTTGGAGACAACCCGCTCTTTGTTGCGCAAGAGATATTCCAATAACGCAAACTCCCGGGGCTGCAGCTCAATCCGGCAATCGCCGCGAAAAATTTCCCGCTTCAGTAAATCCAGGCTCAAATCACCATACGTTAACTGGGTGGTTTCCGTCGAACCGTATGATCTTCGGATCAAGGCCTGGACCCTGGCTAAAAGCTCTGAAAAAACAAATGGTTTTGTAAGATAGTCGTCACCCCCTTTCTGCAGGCCCTTGATACGATCATCGACCGTGCGCTTCGCGCTCAGGATAAGTACCGGCGTCTGAATCCCATGTTTACGCATGCTTTCAATAAGAACCAGCCCGTCCATATCCGGGAGCATGAGGTCAACGACCGCAAGATCGTACGGTTCACAGAGGGCCAACTGGGAGCCTTCCCGGCCGTTTTTCGCAATGTCTACGACAAATCCTGCCTCTTGAAGGCCGGAGCCGACAAAGGAAGCGATATCCTGGTCATCTTCGATTAAAAGGAGTCGCATTCTATACCGTATTCATAACGCTGAAGAAAGCATTGAAAAAAAAGGCATCATTCAAAAGCACTTTATCGCACATTGTCCGTCATTCCGGCAAAAGAACGTCATCCCGGACCCCGATCCGGGACCGGAATCCAGTCTTTTCAAATACCTCTGGACCCAAGCTCACCGACAGTCAATTTCTGTGAAGAATAAGCACATTTACACCTCAAAAGCAATCACACCTATCAATTTTGTAATCTTCAGGCAAACCTGTTGCAATCTTTTCGTGATTATGCTGTATTTCAGGCGTGAGGCGCTTTCTCTTCATATGACCAGGAAAAAATCACACAGGCAACTCCGGACCGCCCTGGTTTCCATCCATGATGTGATGCCCGACACGCTTCCCCGAGTGAGAGAAATCATTCGTTTTCTCCAAACACGGAATATCTTTGATTTCACTCTGCTCATCGTTTCCGGGAAAGTCTGGACGAGATCAGACATCGAGCAGCTGCACTTTTGGCAGCAAGAGGGACTGGAGCTGGCCGGACATGGCCGGCGGCATGGCATTATACGCAAGACCACCGCCTGGCATACAATCCATGGAAAATTGATGTCCAGGGATGAGGCTGAGCACCTGTCGCTTTCAACAGAAGAGATCGCTGAAATCATTATCGATTGCTACCAATGGTTTGAAGAGGCCGGTCTGTCTCCACCCTCCCTCTACGTTCCCCCGGCCTGGGCTATGGGCGCTTTGCCCCGTCGCCTGCTGCATACGCTCCCTTTTGCGCACTATGAGACCCTGTCCGGGGTCTATGATTGCCACACGGCCATATTGAAGCGCATGCCCCTCACCGGATATATGGCTGACACGCGTTTTCGGTGCGGAATCTTGCATATTTTCAATACAATCAATCTGCACCTCCTGCCGGGATTCACCCGAATCGCTATCCATCCCGACGATTTGCGCCTCCCTCTGAAAGAGTCCCTCAGCAGTCATCTTGCCCGCTTTCAGAGATTTATCTCCTATCAAGAGGCCTTCAACAGGATACAGGAATCCGACAATGGTATTCAGGATTCTATCCACAAAACAAAGGTATCACTATGAATGCGAATATCTGCAGAGCCGATCTCCATGTTCATTCCCGCTATTCTCAGCTGCCCTCTTCCTGGATTTTAAAAAAAATCGGTTGCTTCGAGAGCTATACCGAACCAGGTTATCTCTACCAGGCCTTAAAGCGCCGGGGCATGGATCTGGTCACCATCACCGACCACAACAGCATTCAGGGCTGTCTGGAAATCGCACATCTCCAGGGCGCCTTTATCAGCGAAGAAATCACGACCGCCTTTCCCGAAGACAACTGCAAGCTGCACGTGCTGGCATACAACATCAGCGAACAACAGCATGACGAAATATCCCGGCTTCGAAAAAACGTGTTTGAGCTTGTCGATTTTTTGAATACGGAGTCCATTGTACATGCCTTGGCTCATCCCATGTACAGCGTCAACGGCCTGCTCAGGGTCGAGCACTTTCAAAAGCTGTTACTCCTCTTTTCCTGCTTCGAATTGAACGGGGCCAGGGATCCCCTGCAAAACACTAGTGTTCAAAGGATCTGCTCCAACCTGACCCAAGGGAAAATCGAGGAGCTGTCCCATCACTATAACATCAGGCCCCGCGGGGAATACCCCTGGAAAAAATCGTTCATCAGCGGCTCCGATGATCATTCTTCATTGTACTTGGGCACTTCATATACGAACATTTTGGAGGCATCATCCCCAGAATCATATCTAAAAGGCATCAGGCACCGGCAGCAGACCATTCACACCCATCAATCCGGGCCGCAGACCCTGGCGCACAACATCTACAGCATCATCTATCAATTTTATGAAGAGGCCTACCAACTTGGCCGATGGATTGACGATCCGGAACTCGTTGCTTTTCTCAATGATGTTTTACTGCCCCCGGATCACCGGCAACACTCCTCCCGGAAATCAAGCCCCCCGACCGTCAAAAAAGCGACTTTTGGATTGATCGGCTCTTCATTTCCGGAGCGCTTCCTGGATATGGCCAAGCAGTTCATACACTCCAATCCCGGGACCGATGCATCCCGGCACCGGACTGCGAATCCCCAGGACCAGACGGATACCTGGCAGCGCTTTGTCGACCAGCTGACAGACGGCCTCATACGGCAGTGTATCGACGACATCTTGATCAAACTGTCCAACGCCGACATCTTTGCCTTTTTCCCCGCTCTTGGCTCTCTGACATCTCTGTATACGATCCTCTCTCCCTATTTTATCGCCTATTCCTTGTTTGCCAGGGATCGGGCCTTCAGTCTGGAGTGTTTGCAAAAGCACGAGGAGCTGTCAGTGGATCTGAGCGGTCCTCCCCAAAATATTGCTTTGTTTACGGATACATTTCATGAAATTAACGGCGTTGCCACGAGCATTCGGACGCAGGTGGATGCTGCGTCCTTGACGGAAAAACATCTGACCTTGATTCATTGCGGCTCCAACGCAGAGACGTCTTCGAACGTCGCCGCGTTTCAACCCATAGGGGCCTTTGATCTCCCTGAATATCCCGAATTGAAACTGCATTACCCGCCGATATTGGACATTTTATCCTATTGCTACCGGATGCGCTTTACCCATATCCAGGCGGAAACTCCCGGTACCATGGGCCTGACCGCTCTGCTGATCTCCCGCTTCCTGAACCTGCCCTTTCGCGGGGCCTACCATACCTCTCTCCCGCAAACCATTGGGGCTGTAATGGACGATTCACATATTGAGGCCCTGCTCTGGAAATATGTTCTCTGGTTCTACGGGCAGATGGAACGGATATATGTGCCTTCGGCCAAGACTGCGGACGAACTTGTCGACCGGGGCTTGCCCAAAGACAAAATACATCTCCGCCATACAGGGGTTCACCTCGCCGATTTCCATCCTGAAAAACGGAACGGCTACTTCAAAATCCATTTCAATATAGATGAATCACGCAAGAAAATAACCTATGTCGGACGGGTATCCAAGGAAAAAAACCTGCAGATTTTCAAAACAATGATACAGGAGATTCTCCGAATACGGGATGATGTCTGTTTCATCATTATCGGCGAAGGTCCTTACCTTCCTGAATTGCGCAAGCAGCTTCAAGGTCTGCCGGTCATTTTCACGGGATATCTCCACGGAGAAGAGTTGGCCCAGGCCTATGCCTCCAGCGATATTTTCGTCTTCCCGTCCACGGTCGATACCCTGGGAAACGTCGTTCTCGAGGCCCAGGCTTCCGGCTTGCCGGTCCTTGTGAGCGATCAGGGAGGCCCGGCTGAAAACATGCTGGACCAGGAAACCGGTTTTGTGATTCCTGCTGACGACGCGATGCCGGAAAAATTTGCAGAGGCGATCCTCCGGCTCTGTGATAACCCTGAACTGCTGAACTCCATGCGGAATAAGGCCCGTACCTATATCCAAAAAAATCACTCAGGGCAGGTTTGGTGAAAAGCCGGGAAGAAAAATCCAGCGTATGAAAGGGCTGAAGCTGTTGCTTGTTCTTGGTGTTTTGATCTGCGGTATCGGATTCATTGTCTTGGACGGGGCGCAGTACATCCGGGACCCGCAAGCTCTGACCCTCTTGATCGAAAGCACCGGATGGCGCAGCATTGTACTCTTCAGCTGTCTGTTCATTCTGGGTGGATCTCTGGGTGTACCCCCAGCTCTTTTCGCCGTTGCCGCAGGATTGCTCTGGCCGTTTTCAATCGCTTTCGGCATTTCCTATTGTGCGGGATTGGGAGCGGCGGGCCTGGGATTCTTTCTCAGCCGTTACCTGGCGCGAGATTTCTGTGCGGCCCATATCCCGGCCCGTCTCAAACAGTTCAACAGGAGCCTTGAAACAACCGGCCTGCGATCGGTCATCCTCCTGCGGCTGGCCTTCTACCTCTTCCCGCCTGTCAACTGGATGCTGGGCTTGAGCCGGGTCGGACTTTCCGACTATCTGTGCGGCACCATGATCGGGATGCTGCCGACTACGATCCTCTCTGTGCTGCTTGGGCATGGGGTCCTCGCCTGGTTGGCGTCCCGCTCCCCTCTCACCCTGGCCACAGCCGCGGCCGGATTGGGCCTGCTGATTCTGATCTGGCGGACGGGCCGGCGCTATCTTCCGGACAACAATCTAGCGGTGAACGGAAAAGAACCCGAGAAGGCGCACCCGCCTGGGCAGGACCCCAATGACAAGCTTCCGGGCGAAAAAGCAGCGGTTTCCCTTTCGGAACTGCGCCGGGCAGCCGGAACATTTTTCAGGCTGGCCGGACAGGCCTTTTACCCCCCCAAACCGTATTCACGCCCGCCGTCATTGCGCCGGTTTTGCAGTATGCTCGTCTTTCTGCCGGCCTTTGCCCTTTTGCAAACCCTGCACTGGAGCGCCTTACTGCTGGACGAAGTCCTTTTCCCCGACTACCGCCAGGTGCGGCCGGATGGAGCGGTCTTCGTGGTCGGCATCCCCAGAAGCGGCACCACGTTCCTGCATCGCGTCCTCGCCCGGGACAGGGAGCGATTCACAACCTTGAGGCTTTGGGAGCTGGTCTTTGCTCCGGCCATCTGCGAAAAACTGATTCTTCTGGGAGCGGCACGGATCGACGGATTTTTCGGCAGCCCGGTCCGCCGCCTGGCAAGTCTTATTTCAAAACGGCTGACTCCCTCATTTGACAAGGTCCATCGCCTGTCCCTCACGGAGCCGGAAGAAGATTTTCTGCTGCTGACACCGGTTCTGGCCTGCTTTTTGTTGATCGTGCCCTTTCCCTTTGCGCCCGAAATGCAAAATCTGGCCCGCTTCGATGAAAAATTAAGCCACGCAGAGCGCAAGCGGGTCATAGAATTTTACAAGGCCATGCTGCAGCGCCATCTGTATGTATTCGGCTCGCATCGAATCCTGCTCTCAAAAAACGTATCCTTCACCCCCATGCTGAGAAGCCTGCACACCACCTTGCCCAAGGCTCGGTTTGTGATCTGTATACGCTCCCCGCAAGAGGCCCTGGCCTCTCAGATCAGCGCTATGGAAGGCAGCTGGCGCCTGTTTGGCAATGATTTCGGATTCGAGTTTTTCGAAAGTCAATGGCTGGAGCTCATGGATTATTATTTTGCCCATCTTGTCGAGATGAGCGCGCACATCCCGAAACAGCAACACCTGGTGGTGGAAATGGGTGCAATGCGCTCAGATCTGCAGGACTGTGTGCGCAGACTCTACCAGCGATTTCATTTTTCCCTGACGGATCGATATACCGCCCTCTTGCGCGAAGAGACACAGGCAGCCGCTTCCTATCGCAGTTCTCACCACTACTCCCTGGAAGCATACGGGCTGAACCCCGAGGATATCCGACAACGCTATTCGCGAATGTATGGGAAGCTGTCCAAAGCGAGCAGGCTATAATCCCTGAACTCACCCGCCATCCAGAAAAATTTTCAAGATTCATTTTCACGACAGCCAAACTGGCCGACTGATGGTTTCTTTTCCTGTTAATGTTCCCTATGACACAAGCCCCTCATCCGGATGCTGTCCTCCTCTGCCGGCCAGAATGGACAGCATCCGGTTTCAGAGCTCTGTTGAGTGTGGGCACTTCCAGTGTTCAGTGATTTAAACCAAACGTATTTGCAATTACCCTTGATCCTTCAACCCAAGGATTCGTTCAGCACATTTCTCGGCCACACCACTAACCGGAGAATCGCTTCCCGGCATGGTAGCCCAGCCCTGTTCTTCCACAAAGTCTTCCTGCTTCCAGGAACTCACTTCTTCCAATTCTTTCACTTTCTCAGACTTCTGAGGATCTTGCTTGAATTGAAACACACAGATAGATGCCAGTTTGTCGGTCACCGCCTTTTCTGATTTTTCTTCGGCCATTTGCTTGGCCGTACTGCTTGTCGTGACCCAACCCGTTGCAAACACAACGATCAAGAGAACAATAGCGCCGGCGACCAGCCCCCAGACAAACGGTTTAATCATTTCTTTTTTCATTCGTTCCTCCTCCTTGTTTTCAATTCCTCAAAACATACGGTATCAGCCAAAACGGACAGGGACGACACCTCATCCGTAGATATTGATTATAATCGTCGACTCTTGCCCGAGCATTGCAGGCACATGACAGTTTCGAAAGGATAGGATTCGGTTTGCTTTTCTTTTGGTCCACAGGTATAGCTTTCAGCCATGCGCAAAGTGTGGCTGAAAAGACAAGGCCGGATCAAGGCTTCGCTCAAGGGGACTTACGTCCATCGCATTCTGGGGGAGAGTCTCTTCCGAAATTATCTGTGGATTCAAAACCGGCGCGCCATCATAGGCGGTCTGGCACTCGGGGTCTTTATCTCCTTGACCCCGACCATCCCTTTTCAGATGCTTCTGGCCGCCCTGGGGGCGCTGCGCTGGAGGCTGAATCTGGCCATTGCCCTGGCTGCCTGCTGGATAACAAATCCCTTTACCCTGGTCCCTATCTATCTTTTTTCCTGGAAACTGGGCTGTTTCGTTCTCGAAGAAATCTTCCTCATAGAAGGGCTTTTTGATTTTTACCTCCTCGAATCAGGCCGGTTCATCGGCGCTATCAAACAAAGCGCCTACCTGTGGACAGGTTCGCTGATACTGGCATCATTCGGGGCTCTAGTGGCGTATGGGGCGGCACACTTGATCTGGATCATGATCGAACGATTCATTAAGACCCGCCCTCCTGCGAGCGGCAGAAAATCATGATCACAAGCCAAGCGCGCAGCAGGCAAAAACTTGATATTGACAAGGCATGAGAACATCATTACCCTATTAACTGGGTAGGAAAAAGAGTCTCCTGCCTTCAAAAAATCCTGGTGCGTGTAAAGTTCAAATCTGTCTACAGTACGCACAAATTTGAATGTTTTTTTGGACATTTCGTGATATTTCATGCCTCATTTTGGGGTTTCAGGTGTCTGGTTTCAGGTTTCAGTTTGCGGATTTTGCCTTTCATCGTATGAAACTTGATTTTTCCTCGGAATCGGTATCACCATCGGAATCGGTATCGAGAATTGATATGATGAGGATTAAGACTTCGATTCCGATAGCGATAGCGATTCCGACCGGGATTTCTTTATTTTAAGTTGTTACGGTTTAATGCCCTAGCACTGTTACGAAGTCTGAAGTTGAGGCAAACCCATGCAAAATACACAAAAAACTGTAATGCTGTGAGACTGCGCATCCCCCGCCCAGGATGAGCGGGAAGATCAGAACCCTGGAGATCAGCTTCTGCCGGCAGGATCCGCCTGCTGCGAAGCAAGTCCGGGCGCAGACCTGCATGCTGCCGGAGTCTGCTCTGAAAGCAGCGCAGAAATGAGAAGCGGATATACACTTCAAAGTCTTTCAGCCTTGAACGGCAAAGACCTGGATGAGGCACCCTGCTGAGGTCCTGAAAACAAGCTGCCGCCGGAGGCGGCAGGCGAAAAAGCGGGCCTTCAGGTCCGGCATTTTGTACGGAGCTGGCAGTCCACTGCGGCCGGGCTTGTCCCTCAAGTCACTTCCACCTTGAAGCTGCCGGATGTTTTCAAAACGGTTCTGGTTCGGTTGGGTATCGGCAGAGACAGCTACCGCATAGCCCCCGGGCTCTACGCTTTAGGTTCGCCTGATACGGACAGCCCTGTAGTGGTGACCTGCAATTTCAAGTTGACTTTTGACATCCTGCGGCGGGAACTGGCCGGACGTTCCTACTGGCTGCTGGTGGTGGAAACCTACGGCATAAATGTTTGGTGCGCTGCAGGGAAGAAGAGTTTCACTAGCGAGGAAGTGGCACAGCGGGTCAAGGAATCCAATCTGGACAAGGTGGTCTCCCACCGCAGCATTATCCTCCCCCAGTTAGCCGGACCTGGTGTGTCGGCGCACAGGCTTCGAAAGCTCTGCGGCTTCAGCGGAGTTTTCGGACCGGTCCATATCCGGGACCTCCCTCGTTTCATAGATGCGGGCATGCAGGCCGGCCCGGAGATGCGCACAGTAAAGTTTCCGCTCTCCCAGCGCCTGGCGGTGGCCTTTGTCGAGCTCTACGGAGCACGCAAATTCCTGCTCTGGGTCCTCTTGGCCTGCCTGCTTGCGGCCGCTCTGGGCCCGGGCGGCTTCAGTCCCGTCAAAATTCTGAGCGCCGGGCTGGGGGCCTTTGCCACCGTCCTGACCGGATTTTTGACAGGGGTTTTTCTGGTCCCCGCGCTTTTACCCCGTATTCCATTCCGGGCCTTTGCCGCCAAGGGGCTTTTGGCCGGGGCGATCATCGGTCTCATTCCCGCAGGGCTCCTGGCCGGGACCCTGCCCCAGGCCCTCGCCCAGATCATGGCCTGCAGCGCCTTTGCCTCCTGGTTCGCCATGCATTACACAGGCTCTACGCCCTTTACCTCCCTGTCCGGAGTGGACCGGGAAATGCGGCGGTACATGCCGGTGCAGGGAGGCTTGCTGCTCATCGCGGTGCTTGTCTGGCTGATCTGGTCCTGGCTGTAGGATAATCAGGAGGTGCAATGATGCAAGGATTTCGACATATAGAAGACGCGACCCTGGACTACGATGCAGACAGGTGCATTGGATGCGGCAACTGCCTCGCCGTCTGTCCGCATCAGGTTTTTGAGCTGGGACAGGGCAAAGCGGTCTGCCGGGATCGCGGGGAATGTATGGAATGCGGCGCGTGCGCCCTGAACTGCCCTGCAGGGGCACTCCAGGTACGCTCCGGGGTAGGCTGCGCTCAGGCCATACTCCATGCCTGGCTGGCCAGAATCCCGCTTTTGCGCCGAGTGTTCACCCCGGATGCTTGCTGCTCATAATTCCCCAGTCACTTTCCCATGAATGTCCAATGAAAAAAGGCTGCGCTTGCAAGCGCAGCCTTTTCATTCCGATTGCTATCCGGCACAAAACCCTCCACACGGCGGCATTCAGCCGAGAGGACGCGGGGCATGAGCAAGCCCTTTGCAACAGTGCTTATTCTTTGGATCCGAAGAGTATGGCCGGTCTGGTCACGTCCCCGCCGGCATTGGGGAAATTCTCATAGATATGAGCCGGTTCGCCGGTCTCCAAAAGATGCTCGGCCTCGGCCATGAATTCGTTAAAACGCTTCTTGCACTCGTAAAATCCATGCCACCAGGAATAGTCCGGGGCCATCATGGCCGTGCCCATTCTGGCCCGACGCCCCTCATGATGCCACAGCTCGTAATACTCCACCTCCAGCTTCTCATCAAAGAATTTGCTCTTGTCCAAAAGTCCCTGTTCGTAGAGTTTGTCCAGCATGGCCTTGGCCGGCTTAAAATAGACCTCGTTGTACTCCTCTACACTCTTGTCCAGTTTGACGTAATGATCCTCGACCCAGGTCCGGCCGTGGCACTGGGTGCAGACTTTTTGCATCTTTGCCCGCTCCTCCTTCCAGTTGGTCTCTGCCGGAAAGGCCTTGAAGTCTGAAGGCCGAACCGTGAGCGGGGCCTGAATCTCCCAGGACAGGCGCTCGGTCACGTCATGGGAGGTCATCACCCCTCCAGAGCCGGACATGTGGCAGGAGGCGCAGGTCGGCCCCCGATAATCCACCCCGGGGGTCCAGGTCCCGGGTGCGGCGTTCCAGTTGTACTCATCGCCGAATGCAGTGTAGATATCCCCGTGTTTGGACTCCATATAGATCTCGATCTGAGGATGATCGGGGCCCAGGTGGCATTGTCCGCAGGCTTCCGGCTTGCGGGCCTCCATCACGGAAAAGCGGTGCCGGGTATGGCAGGAGGAGCAGCTGCCCAGGGAGCCGTCCATATTAACCCGCCCCACGCCGACATTGGGCCAGGTCATGGGATCAAGATCCCCGTTTTCATCCTGCTCGAGCACGGTCCCGTGACAGTAATAACACCCTGAAGCGCGCTCCCAGTCCGAGTTCATGCCGTCATTGAGCCAGGGGTCGATCTTCCAGATGATCTCCAGGGTATTGGCGTGCTTGCTTTTCTCATACTGGGTCACTTCGTCCGGATGACACCGGGAGCAGTCCTTGGGCGTGACCACAGTGGCCACGGGTACCTTGTACTCGGGTGTGCCCCATTTGCTGTCGTCGCGCCGATACTGCTCGAAATGGCGCTTGCTGACGTCGGGATCATGCTCTTCCGCCTGATGGCAGTCCAGACAGCCGATGTTGGCCCAGGCATGCCGGCTGTTGGCCCAGTCCGCAAACAGGCCCGGATGCTCCTCTTTGTGGCACATGATGCAGGCTTTGGCCTGCTTGGACATGGATCGCTCGATGCGGAATTCTTTCTCTTTGGGCAGATTCGCAGCCCAGGCGGACAGGCTGCCGATGACCAGGCCCAGGCATCCGAGGATCAAGACCGGCAAGAGAACCTTCCGGGGTGAAAAAAGACGCATGACTGCCTCCTTTGCAAGGTTGAGACTGCTCCCTGGAACTTGAAGCTTGAAAAATATTTTTCCGGTGTTGAAGTTACGAATCAAAGCACTAAGGGTTCAGACGATACTAAAGTCCCGATGCCGAGGGTTCTTGAACCGCGTCGGCATAGGCGTAATTCGATCTGGGAAAATGCACCAGATGATAATGGCAGTCCACGCACTTTTTTTCATAGCCCGGCTTTGGATAGAGCACGGTCTTGTGCGCCAGAAGAGCGCCCCGCTTGCGGGACATGCCCAGCAGATTCCGGTGGCATTTCCGGCAGTGGCTGTTGTCCATATCCTCATAGGCCCGTTTGCGGTTTTTGGCATGGTCGTATTCAGAGGTGTCCATAGTAAAATGCTTTAGCACATCCTTGATCCCGTGGTAGGTCTTGGCATAGAAAAAATCAAAGGTATCCTCTGGCGCAGGAAGATGGCAGTCCATGCAATCGGCGACGAACCCTTTGGGGTTGTTGGCATGGCTGGAGGTCTTCCAGGTATCGTAGGCATATTCGATTTCATGACAGGACGCGCAGAATTCAGGAGTGGAAGTGCGGACCATGGTGTAATAGGCCGTGCTGAAAACCGGAAAACCCACGATAATGCCCAAAACAATCAGCAGGCCGTATTTCAACCATCTTTTCATCCTCGCCTCCAGTCGGAGTAAAACACATGAGACGACACACTGTATTTTTTGCGCATTGTGAAAAAAATGTCAAACACAAAATAAAATTCTGGAGCAAAGTATCCGCAGGGTACTCTGCTCCCAACCTGTCTGCTTCATCAGGTATTGCCTTGATCGAGCATGGCGTCCGCCACCTTTATAAAGCCGGCAATATTGGCTCCGCTCAAGTAATTTCCGGGTTCTCCATATCTTTCAGCAGCCTCCAGGCAGTTGCGGTGGATCTCGATCATGACCTGCTTCAGCCTTTGATCGACTTCTTCCCTGGTCCACTTCACCTTGGTGCTGTTCTGGGCCATTTCGAATCCGGAACAGGCCACACCGCCGGCATTGGATGCTTTCCCGGGTGAATAAAGAATTTTGTTGTGAAGCAAACAGTCAATGGCTTCCAGGGTCAAGGGCATATTGGCACATTCCGTGACGCAGGCGCACCCGTTGTCGACAAGGGCCCCGGCATCGTCTGCATCCATCTCGTTTTCACAGGCAGAGGGGAAGGCGATGTCGCATTTGATGCCCCAGGGACGTTTTCCCGGATAAAAATCAACTTGAAACTTCTCGGCATAGTCTTTGACCCGATCACGTCCCGAGGAGCGCATGGCCAGCATATACTCTATTTTTTCCCCTTGAACGCCGTCTTTATCATAGATAAAACCGTCAGGACCGGAGAGGGTGACGACTTTTCCCCCCAGTTCCGAGACCTTTTTAACGACGCCCCAGGCAACATTCCCGAACCCGGAAACAGCGGCAATCTTCCCTTCAATGCCTTCACCCCGGGTCTTCAACATTTCTTCGGCAAAATAGACCGCTCCATAGCCTGTTGCTTCCGGCCGGATCACCGAACCGCCCCAATCGAGCCCTTTCCCGGTCAGGACCCCTTCGAAAACATTTTTCAAACGCTTGTAATACCCGAATAAATAACCGATTTCCCTGGCGCCGACTCCGATATCGCCGGCGGGCACATCGGTATCCGGGCCGAGATGCTTATACAGGCCGACCATAAAACTCTGACAGAAATTTTCTATTTCGACATTGGATTTGCCCCGGGGGTTGAAATCACTGCCGCCTTTTCCGCCTCCCAGGGACAAACCGGTCAAGGCGTTTTTGAATATCTGCTCAAAGCCCAGAAACTTCAGGATGCTCAAGGTCACCGAGGAATGAAAACGCAATCCGCCTTTGTAGGGCCCAAGGGCACTGTTGAAGCCGATCCGGTACCCGGTGTTCACCTGAATGGATCCGGCGTCGTCCCGCCAGGGGACACGGAACATAAGGACCCTTTCTGGTTCAACAATCCTTTCCATAATGCGTTCATCCTGATAGAGGGGCTCCTGGTCAAAGAGCAGGCCCACTGAAGAGAGGATCTCCTCAACAGCTTGAATGTACTCTTTTTCCCAGGGATACTTGCTTTTGATCATTTGTAATACGTCTTGCGCATACGAACTTGATTGCGCTCCGTTATATACAGCTGTCTTGTACATGTCATACTCTCCTTGTGAATTTGAAAATTCACATGCAATGTGCCTGTCGAGCAGCGCTCTCATACTGATCGATCGCCGCGGCCTGATCTGAATGGACGAAGCCGGAAAAACCCTGCCGTCCGGAAAACTGCCCGGGTCTTTGTCTCAGTTGTACTCCTCACAAAACCATACGCCTCCCTCCAGGACAGGAAACGTGCAGGTCTCCCTTTTAGCGCAATTCAAGCATAAACCCTGCATTCTTCCCGGAATATCCTTGAAATGATAAAGCTTGGACCAATCACGCCCGGGCTTTTCAGGGCCGGGGTTCTTCTTTTCAGCAGGCGCAACAGGCGGGGCATCGTCAAAATATTCACAAAAAAAGACAGGTCGGCCTGCGCTGAGACTTTTCTGATAGTGAAAGCAGTCAGGCGCATGGATACAGGACTGACACAAACTTACCTTGAGGGCTTGGGATTGCATGGACATTCTCCTTGCTTTTCAGGTTGCATCAAAAAATGAATTCCTTTTGAAAAGAGAGAAAGCAAGCTCCATGCCACAGACAGATAAGAAGGGCCGCATTGAATCGGATTTCTGTCTCGGTTATAAATACTTTAAAATATCAGATGGATAGAATATTGAACGCGCTGCGCTCCGGCAGGGTCCGTGCGCAGAAAAATGGATACTGGCGGGAAAAAAGCGAGGAAAAATGTACCACCGGAGAGAAATCACCCGGCTTCAAAAAAATTGTTCGCCCTGCGCATTTTTTCGCGGAGGGTCTTGCGGTCAATGCCCAGAATCTGAGCGGCCCGGGTTTTATTTCCTTTCACGCTGTTGAGAACATTGTTGATATGTTCAGCCTCGACTTCGGCCAGAGATCGTTCGAGCCCCTGCTGCCAATCGATTTGAAAGCGCATGTGTTCAGGCAGATCAGCAACGTCTATAAAGTCGTCCTCGGCCAGCACGACCAGGCGCTGGACCAGATTCTCCAGCTCTCTGACATTGCCCTGCCAGCGATATTTTTTAAAAATCTGCAGGACCTTGTCTGAAAATTGCGGTACCGGCCGCTCCAGCTCCCCGGACATTTTTTCCAAAAAGAAGTGGACCAGGGGCAGAATATCGTCGCTTCGCTCATGCAGAGGCGGTAAAACGATTTCAACGATATTCAGTCGAAAATAGAGGTCTTCCCGGAAGAGCCCTTTCCTGACGAGCCGGGTCAAGTCGGCATTGGTCGCCGCTATTATGCGGGTGTCTATTTTCTGGACCCGGCTCGATCCGACCATGAAAATTTCCTTGTTTTGTATAGCCCGCAGGAGTTTCCCCTGCATATTGAGGCTGGCATCCCCGATTTCATCCAAAAAAAGAGTCCCTTTGTCGGCTATCTGAAAAAAACCGGCTCTGGAGGCTTGGGCTCCGGTAAAGGCCCCTTTGACGTGGCCGAAGAGCTCACTCTCCAGAAGGTTGTCCGGAATCGCGGTACAGTTGACGGTCACGAAAGGACCCGAGGCGGCTTTGCTGCCGTAATGGATGGCCCGGGCCGCTAATTCTTTGCCCGTGCCGCTTTCGCCGGAGATCAAGACATTGACCTTCGTAGCCGCCGCCTTGTCGATGAGCCGGTAGACCCGCTGTATGGCTTGGGAGTTTCCAACGATATTACGGTTTTCGGACAGGGCCTTCTTTTCTACTGCCTTTCGATTGGCCTGCTTTTCAAGCAAGCGGGAAACGGTCGACAACAACTCTTCATCCGTAAAGGGCTTGACCAGATAATCCTCGGCCCCGTCCTTGACCGCCTCCACCGCGCCCCGGACGGATGGATAGCCGGTGATGATCATGATCTCCGTTTCCTTCAGATTTTCTTTCACATACTTCAAAAGTTCCAGACCGCTGACCTTGGGCATCTTTATATCCGTGACAACCAGATCCACCAGGTTCTGCTCCAGACCGGCAATGGCCTGTTCTACGCTTGAGGCTGTGAACACTGCATAGCCGGCCTCTTCGAGGTTTCTTTGCAGGACCTCCAGCGTCAGCGGGGAATCGTCCACCACCAGAATTTTAGCCTTGTCCTGTGCAATCTTCCTATGATCCATCGCTTCCCTCCGGAATGAACCTGTCAAGCGGAAATTGAATCTCAAAGCGACTCCCCTGCCCGGGACTGCTTTCCACGGTGATACCGCCACCATGACTCTTGACGATGCCGTGAACCACAGACAGCCCCAGTCCGGTTCCCTGTTGGATGTCCTTGGTGGTGAAAAACGGCAGAAAAACCTGTTTGACCGTTTCCTGGTCCATGCCGAGGCCTGTGTCCTGAACCTGAAAAAAGACATGGCTTTCGTCAAACGAGGTGGCTATCTTCAATTCACCTTCTTCAGGCATGGCCTGAAGGGCGTTCACGACCAGATTTGTAAAAACCTGCTGAAGTTGAGACATATCCGCCTTTATAGCCGGCAGATCCGGGCAAAGATTTTTGCTGATCTCGATACCGCTCTTGGCGCATCTGGACTCGAAAAGGTACAGGCCGTCTTCGATCAGCTGGTTGAGATCGATCAGGGCCTGCCGGGGCGGGGTCTGCCGGCTGAAAAACATGAGTTTTTTGATGATCTCCCTGGCATGCAGAGCCGCTTTTATAATGTTCCTCAAATCACGGGAGACTTGATCCGGAAGATCCTGGACCTTGGCTGACAGCTGGGCAAAGCCAAGGACATTCCCCAGAGGTTCGTTGAGTTCGTGCGCCACGCCGGCGGTCAACTGTCCGATTTTGGCCAGGCGATCTGAATGCCGCAACTGATGTTCCATTTCGGCCTGGATATCGATAGCTTCCTTTTTTTCAATAGCCAGGGAGAGATGATGGGCTATGCTCCGCAAAAGGGCGCGCTCCTCATCGAGAAAAGGCTTCTGCTCCTTTTTCGAACCGGCCTGGGAGGCCGAGTAAATGATCTCTATATGCCCTCTCGGCACCTTATGAATGATAAGTTCTTCGGTCAGGCTGGGACCTGTTGCCTCTGATTTCCAGGCGCCATAGGCCTGTTGATCCAGTTTGATGATTGTTGTCGTCTCCGCAGGGAATTGAAAGGCCGGAGGGATAATTCCGGCAATGGATTCCAGCATCTGGGGCAGGGGTTTGTTTTGGCCGACAATCTTAGTCATTTTGTAAAGACAGGTGAGCTCCTTATTTCTTTCGATCAGTTCATTTCTCTGCTTCAAGAGCTGCCGTTCCCGTTTGACCCGCTTCGATACATCCTGCCCGACAGCCAGCATCCCGATGCCGCCTGCTGACGCTTCCTCCTCCAGCCGCTTGGCCTGCCATTCGATAAAACGCGCTTTTCCTGAACAGGAGATGATCCTGGTGACAATCTTCTTCTTTGCCTTGCCTTTCTGCATGAAGCGTTGAAATAAACGCTTGGCAGGCTCCCTGTCTTTCTCGGCCAGGAGCAGATCAAAACAGTTCTGCCGGATGAGTTCGGAATAAGAATATCCGCTGGCAGATTCCAGGAACTCGTTAAAGCTCACGATTGATCCATCCTCATCCAGAAGAAGGACGATCCCTTTGGAAAGTTGAATAGCTGGTTGATATAAATCAACAAATCTTTGTGTCATACGATGATTCCCTTCTCGTCCAAAAGGCTGACCGGCGGATAAAGGCTCGCCGTTCATGAATGTCAAAGCGCTTTACAGCCTTGGGTGCAGTTGAGGGTAAAGTACCCTGATCGTTGAAAGTTGTCAAAAGGTATTGTTTAAAAAAACAGAAATACCAAAGTATTAGATAGAATCAGGTTTAATGGAGGGAGTGGACAGGCCGGGTCGAAGGTACGAAATCTATACTGCTCCAACTTACCTTTTTCAAAATTCTGTCGTTGAAATCAAAGGACAATCAGTCTTTGTTTCAAAAACCAAAATTGGATCAGTATATCTTAAAAACTCAGCTCCGCCTCAGGCGCTCGGGAAGGACTTCGTGCACGGGAGGTAAACAGGGTTTCAAATCCACTTTGTATTCAACAGAATCATGCAAATCCCTGCCTTCAAGGAGTTTTCCATCCGTTTTCAAAGGACTTTCTCCCCCATTTCACCGCCGCCCGGAACCAATCCAAGGCATTGCTGATCCAGCCTGGTTTTTTTTAGAGATGAGCCAAATCGCCCCCCTTTTCCACTCGCCTTGACAAAACCCATCCCCTTGCCTATCCCTTCAGCGTCAGTGGTGAATTCAGACTAACAGACAAGCTGTTCAGGAGAGAAGCATGCGGCGAATCAGCATCCTGGCGAACGGGGAGCATGTATGAATCCCAAAGCCGTGATCAACGTCCTGGGGAAATTATTGATGGTCATCGGATGTTCCATGCTGCTGCCCCTCATGGTTTCCCTGTATTACCAGGAAGGAGACTGGACCTCGCTTTTGGCTTCGGCTCTGCTGAGCATTGCCGCGGGCTTCCCTGCCTGGTGGCTCTATCGTAAAGAGTACGGCCTACAGCTCAAAGACGGCTTCATCCTGGCGGTTTTCGGCTGGATACTGATTTCCGCGGTCTCGACCCTGCCTTTTATGATCCACGGCTCCATTCCCTCTTTCACCGATGCCTTTTTTGAAATGATGTCCGGGTATACAACCACCGGGGCCACCATTCTGGAGGACATCGAAAGCGTTCCCCACGGACTGCTGTTCTGGCGGAGCCAGACCCATCTCCTCGGGGGCATGGGCTTTTTGACTTTGACCATCATTTTCATGCCCCACGGCATGGCCGGGCTGCGGGTCTTCCGGGCCGAGTCCAGCCCGGGACAGGTGATCACCCGGGAAAAATTCAAAGCCAGAAACAAAGACACCATGATCTGGCTCTGGGGGATTTATCTGGGCTTGAATATCTTACTGGTTCTCCTGCTTTTCATGGGCGGGATGTCTGTTTTTGATTCTCTCTGCCATGCCTTCGGCACGGTCTCCACCTCTGGCTATTCCCCGAAAAACGCCAGTCTGGGTTTCTACAACAATGCCTATTTTGACTGGGTGACCATCATTTTCATGTTCTTGGGGGGCATCAGCTTTCTGCTGTTATACCATCTGATCAGAGGGGATTTCAAGGCCCTGAGGATCAATACCGAGTTCAAATGGTACTGCGGTTTTCTGCTTTTTTTCGGACTGACGGTGAGCTGCATCCTCTGGAATAACGGGACGTATCCGGGATTCAACGAGTCCTTGCGTTACGCCGCCTTTCAGGTCACCTCCCTTTTGACCACCACGGGCTTCACCACGGCAAATTACGAGACCTGGCCCCAATCCGCCCAGATGTTTCTCTATGCAGTCTGCTTTATCGGGGCCTGCGCCGGGTCCACCACCAGTGGAATCAAAACGGTCCACTACGTGCTCATCGGCAAATATTTGTTGGCCACGGTACGCAAACTCTTTTTTCAGCCCATGGCCGTGATTTCTGTCCGCCTGAACCAGCGCCCGGTGGAGCACTCCATCATCGACATTGCCGTCTGTTATTTCATCGTCAATATCTTCCTGGTCTTCGGAGGTGGCTGCTTCATGGTTCTGGTGGACGATATGAGCTACGCAAGCGCCATGAGTTCGGTTATTGCCAGCCTGATGAATATCGGTCCGGGATTTGCAGCCGTGGGCCCCTCGGAAAACTATGCCTTTATTTCCGGGATCGGAAAATGGTTTTTGTCCTGGAACATGCTGGTGGGCCGGCTGGAGATGTTTTCAGCCCTGGTGATTCTGTATCCCTCGTTTTGGAAAAAATAAATTTTTTGAAAAATTTTTCAAAAAACTCCCATTTCTCTTGTGCAGGTCTCCTGTCCGACCGGTTCTACACAACAAACAGGTTTTGGACCTCCTTGAGCTGCAAAGAGGTACTGACCACGATCACCCGGTCATTGTCCTGGATTTGGGTATCGCCCACAGCGATTTCCCACTGCCCGTTTTGAAAAATGGCGCCGACAATGATCTTGCCGTGGTAATACGGGTCCAGCTGAGAAAGGGGCTTTCTGGTGATCGGCGCATTCGGGGCGGCCACGAGTTCCACCACTTCTGCGTCAAAACCGTGCAAATGTGCCACCGAGAGCAGTTCCCCGCGGCGGATGAATTTCAGAATTTCATTGCCGGCCAGGATTTTCTTGTTCAGGGCGATGTCTGAGCCGATGCTCGCCGCCAGAACCAGGTAGTCTTCTTTGTCCACCAGGGCGATGGACTTGCGCTGCCTGTTCGTCTGATCCTGATTTTGGGGGCTCATGAGATGTTTGGCCAGCAGGCAGCTCATGATATTGGTTTCATTGTCTCCGGTGGTGGTGATGAAGGTGTCCATATGCAGCAGACCGGCCATGGACAGAACATCTGTATCGGAGCCGTCCCCCTGGAGGATTTCGGCATGAGGCAGCTTATAGGTCAGTTCTTCGGCCAGCTGCTCGTCCCGCTCAATGACTTTGACGGCAAAGCTTTTGCCCAGCAGCTCGGCAATGCGCCTGCCGATAAGTCCACCTCCCACAATCATGACCCGGTGCAAATGCTGCTCCTGGACCCCGGTTATGGCCATGAGCCGGGACAGGTTATCCTTGCCGACCATGAAAAACAATTGATCCTGGGGATGAATGACGTAATCCCCGCCGGGAATGATCGTGGAGATCCCTCTGGTTGCGGCGATGACCCGGAAGGGAAAGGCATCATGGGTCAGGGAAAGATCCTTCAGATTCATATAGGCCAGTGCAGAGCCCTCCTGGATGCGGATGGCCATGACCTGTAACTGTTCTTCGGCGATATCGATGATCTCATTGCCGGCCCTGAGCTTCACCAGCCGAAAAATTTCCTGAGCGGTCAATTCTTCGGGATGGACCAGCAGATCAACCGTCAGATCCTGGTCACTGAGAATCGAATCCGGATTGCCGAAATCAAGGGAACGAATCCTCACGATTTTTTTCCGGATCCCAAAACGATGGGCCACCATGGCCGCGACCATGTTCACGGCGTCGTTGTTGGTCACTGCAATCAGGTAGTCCATCTCCCCGGCGTCCGCCTCTTTCCAGTAGGATATATTCATGGCGTCGCCCTTGATGAACCGAGCGTCGATGTAACTGTCCGCATAACGGATCAGTCCGGCGTCTGCTTCTATGGCCGTGATGGAATACCCTTCCCGGGTAAGGCGCTTGGCCAGATAATAGCCCATCCCGCCCAGGCCGAGTATCAGAATATTTTCCGTTTTCGTACTTTTTTTGCTCATACGAGAACGCTCCTATCAAGATTGTCCGGCAAATACAAGATCGAAAAATGACGCAGAGGGCAAAGAAAGGCATTCCGGTCTTGCCAAGACCAGGAAAATACGGTATGGACAACCCTCATGCATATACCGCTTCAAATGATATTCGAAAATCGAAAATTCTATTAGCAATGACTCTCCTCCGCCGGATTCCCGTACAACTCTTCCAGGCTTTGGGCAAGGCCCTGCTCGGTTCCTGCCGGGACCTGGCCCCCATTGTCCTGGTTATCGCCTTTTTTCAGATCCTGATCCTGCGCCAGCCGTTTCCGGAACTCGCCTCTTCCCTGGCCGGACTGGCCCTGGTGGTGGTCGGCCTGGCCTTTTTTGTGGTCGGGCTGGACATCGGCCTCTTCCCCCTGGGCGAATCCCTGGCCGAAGAGTTCGCCCGCAAAGGCAGCCTGGTATGGCTCTTGATTTTCGCCTTTGTCCTGGGTTTCGGCACAACCGTTGCCGAACCCGCCCTGATCGCCGTGACCAAAGAAGGCGCCCGGGCGGCCGCTGCCGCAGGACTCATCAAGGACGCCCCTGATTCCCTGAAGCATTACGCCTTCAGCATCCGCATCACCGTGGCCCTGGCCGTAGGGCTGGCCATTGTCCTCGGGGTGCTGCGCATCCTGCGCGGCTGGTCCCTTCCCCTGCTCATTGTCGGGGGGTATGTGTTGATCATGCTCATGACCGTCTTTGCTCCGCAGGAGATTGTCGGACTGGCCTATGATTTGGGCGGGGTGACCACCTCCACGGTTACCGTGCCTCTGGTCACGGCCCTGGGCGTGGGCCTGGCCCGAACGATTCGCGGCCGGGATCCCCTGACCGACGGCTTCGGGCTCATCGCCCTGGCTTCCCTGACCCCGATGTTTTTTGTGATGATCTTTGGCTTGATCGTGCATTAATTCCAAAGCTCTTTCCAGAGCAGCACATTTATGGAAAATTTATTTTCACCCCTTACCCTGCTGCTGTCCACGGCCAGGGACGTGTTTCCGGTTCTGGGCCTGCTGGTTTTTTTTCAAATGGCGGTTTGCAGGCAGCCTTTGCCCAGGCCCGGCAGGATCCTGTTCGGTTTTTTCCTGGTCCTGGTGGGCATGGCCTGTTTTTTAGGGGGGCTGGACCTGGCCCTTTTCCCCATCGGCCGGAACATGGCCCTGCAGTTGGCCAGTACCGCCCAAGGCGGCGGCTGGACAGCCTATGGCTGGGTTTACCTCTTTGCCTTTCTGCTGGGATTCTCCACCGCCATTGCCGAACCCTCGCTCATCGCGGTGGCCCATAAAGCCCAGACCGCCTCCCGTGGAGCGGTTTCCGCACTGGGACTGCGCATTGCCGTGGCCCTGGGCGCGGCCTTCGGCATCTCCCTGGGGACCTTTCGCATCGTAACCGGCACGCCTCTGTATTATTATATCCTGGGGGGCTACATCCTTGTGGCCGTGCAGACCTTCCTGGCCCCACGGACGATCGTCCCTCTGGCCTACGACTCCGGAGGGGTGACCACCTCCACGGTCACCGTGCCCCTGGTGGCCGCCCTGGGCCTGGGCCTGGCCTCTACAGTCCCAGGTCGGAGCCCGGTTCTTGACGGTTTCGGACTCATCGCTCTTGCCTGTCTTTTCCCGATTGTCTCGGTGCTGGGCTATGCCCAGCTGGCCCAGTGGTTGGCCGAGCGGCGCGGGAAAAAGCAGGCGCGGAAATCAGAACAAAACGTCTGATTCCATTTTGCGACCAAAATGATTTCAACAACTGGCTGTAATTCAGAGATATAAGCCAAAGCTGGCTTCGCCCGCAACCCAAAGGTTCCAGGTTTACTTCGAAATTTGAAATTTGAAATTCGAAATTTGATGAGGCTTTCTGCAACACGCTGCATGTCTGCATTCTTTTCTTGCCAATTTCCAATTTCCAATTTCTTTTACAAGGACTTCAACTGCTTCGGAGCAACACATTTTCTTGTTTTCTAGGACAGAGATTAACCGATAAGTCGCTAAAGGAGAATGGCAATGACTGCAAAGTGTATTCTGGCAACGGTCAAGCCGAACCTGACCGACAAGGTTGTCCAGGCGGCCAAAAAAGCCGGGGCAACAGGTGCGACCATTATCGATGCCTCAGGCACCGGCCTGAAAGAGGCAAAGACCTTTTTCGGCCTGAGTCTGGATATTCGAACCGAGATCATCCTTATCCTGGCGGAAGAAGCAATGGTCGACCCGATTCTCTCCGCTATCCATACCAGCGGAGAATTCAGCGAACCCGGTACCGGAATAGCCTTTGTCCTGCCGGTGGAAAAAATCATCGGCATGGAAAGCCAGCTCTCCGGGGGGGAAGGATGATTCATGGTATACAAACAGTAGGTTCAAAAACATGTTGCTCCTAGCCGGGAAACTGCTTGAGAAATTTCTGCTGGGCCTCATCAGAACCGACAAGAAACAATTCATCATGAGCTTCAAACACATAGGACGGCTCGGGATTGATGAGCATGGTCCCTTTGGAATTGACGGCAACCAGGTTGCACCCGGTCAACTTACGGATATGACACTCGGACAGCGGCTTGTCCTCGAGTTGACGCGGGGTGAACTTTCGAAACAGATTGACCCCTTCGGCCAGGACTTGGAGGCCGTGGGGTTTGAGCAGATTGAACATCTTGCTTGCCGCCAGGGAGAAATAGGACATAACCTGATCCGCGCCGGCGCTGTGCAGCTTGGGGACATTGCCTTCGGTATTGGCCCGGCTGATGATCTGGATGTCCGGCCGCAATTTCCGGCAGTAAATGGTCAGATAAATATTGATATCGTCGTCATGGGTGGTGATGATGATGGACGGGGTCTCCTGGATCCCCGATCTGTTCAAGGTCTGGATATCCGCCGCGCTTCCCAGAATATACCGGGGATCGTCCTGAACATGCTTTTTATTCTTTTCAATGATCCGGTAGTCGATACCGTGTTCATCCAGGGTCTCGGCCACGGCCTTGCCCACGCGCCCCCCGCCTAATATCAGCACCGGTCCCTGTGATTTGGGCTGATTTCCATAAAAATGATCGTATTGTTCCAGCTGGTCCTTGGAACCGGCCAGCAGAAGAACGGTTTTCGAATCCAGCAGGGTGTCGGGCTGCGGGGCAATGTACCTTCCGTTCTCCCATAGCCCGATGACATTGAGTCCGGTGCTTTCCCGCAGCCTGCTTTTGGACAGTATCCGTCCCTGCAGGGGAGTGCGCAGCACCGGGGCTTCTGAAATGAGCAGGGTCTCGATGGATCCGATGACATTTTCACAGGTTTTGATGCCCAGGGTCTTTCTGGCCAGGGATTGCCCGAGCAGTCTCATGAACTGAAAGACATGACTCCCCCCGGCCAGATCCAAAACATCCACGGACTCTTCGAGGTCGGCGTTGGCGACAATAGAGACGTCCCGGGAGACCTCCCGAATGGTGGCCACGATATTCGTATTCAACATGTCGCCGGCATTGGCCACGACCAGAGCGGCCCTGTCCACCCTGAGATTGCGGTAGGTCTCCGGGTCCCCAAGTTCGCCCACCACCACTTTGTAGTCCAGATCATGGATTTCCAAAGCCTGCTGCACATCAGCAACCACAATCGCATAGCTATAGTGGTGCTTGATGAGCCGGGCCACCAGATGCCTGCTGAAGCCGTCAAAACTGGTCAGAATGACATGCCCCTGCGTGTCTTCCGGCAAACGGCGCGGGGTTTTTGTCTTGGCCTGGGCCTCCAGCCAGGGGGCGTAAAAGAATTGAATAAAGGTAAAGGGGAGCATGATCAGCAGAAAAATCATACCGGAAAGCAGAACTAGCATTGAGAACAAGCGGCCGAGATCACTGTGAAACGTGATATCTCCAAAGCCGAGAGTGGACATCACGGTCAAGGTCCAATACAATCCGGTAATCCAGGAAAAGCGATGCCCTTCATAGAGCATCAGGACATGAAACAGGACTGAATAGGCTATGACCAGCAGCAGGAGGAGAGAGAAAAATTTGACCAGGATTGCAAGATTTTTCTCGCTGTTTGTTCTGAAAAAAGCGGTGAGCTGACTCACAAGGAATTTCATTTTTAGTCCGACGAATGTTTCGTGTTCTTGTTGACAGTCTTCCAGACCGACAGAACCAAGCCCGTAATTTATGGGTGATGCAGGACAGGTGTCAATGACAAACTCTTACGCGAAGAAAGACTTAACCGGCTTTTTGAAATCTTTCGTTCAGATTCCTGAAAACCCATGGCATGGACATTACCCTGTTCTCGCCGGCCAAGCTGCCGCTTTTGGGGGTGGGCGGCATGCAATGGCACAAGGCGGCGGAAATAATTCAGTCGAGCGAAACCGCCGCCGGGGCGCCGCTCGAACTCATCCCCCCAGATGGCGGTACAGGGTTTTGCGGCTGACCCCGAGGACCCCGGCCGCCCGTCTCTTGTTTCCGCCTGTCTTGTCAAGGACATAGTCAATGTATTGCTTTTCGATTTCCTGAAGCGTCGGCAGCATTTCATGCCTGTCCAACAGCCTCTCCAGCATGGGCTCCACATGCAAATTCCCCCCCGGCAGGGAATCTCCTGCGCCATGCCGCACCTTGGTGGGCAAATGCTCCATTTCCAGATGCCTCGCGTGGCAGAAGGTCACGCTCCTTTCAATGATATTCTGCAGTTCCCTGACATTTCCGGGAAAGGGGTAGGCCAGCAGCCGGTCCATGGCCTCCGGGGAAAAGCCCTGAATCTCCTTTCCTGTCTGCAAGCAGTATTGGTTCAAAAAATAAGCCGCCAGGAGGGGGATGTCCTCCCGACGCTCCCGAAGCGGGGGAACCGTGAGGCTGAATGTCTCCAAACGGTAAAACAGATCCTCCCGAAAGCCCCCGGATGCGATAAGGCGGTCGAGGTCCTGATTTGTAGAGCCGATGATTCTGACATCGACCTGCTGCTCCTTGTTCGACCCCACCGGCCGGAAACTGCCGTCCTGGAGAACGCGCAACAGCTTAGACTGAAGATTGTAAGGCATTTCACCGATTTCATCGAGCATCAGCGATCCGGTATGGGTTCTGTGAAATAGTCCCTGCCTTTTTTTTACCGCACCGGTGAAAGCGCCTTCTTCATGTCCGAAAAACTCGCTTTCCAGCAGTTCGGAGGGAATGCCTGCGCAATTCACGGCCAGGAAGCGAGACCTGCGCCTGGGGCTTAAATCGTGCAGGGCCTTGGCCGCCAGCTCCTTGCCCACGCCGCTTTCACCCTGGATCAATACCGGTCCCTGCGCCCGGGCTATCTCTTGCAGTTGATCGAACATGATGCGCATCTTTCGGCTCCGCCCGATCATGCCCTGAAAAGCGTCCCTGGCCATGAGGCTTCTGAAACGATGCACTTCTTGCTGCAGCCTTCGATGCCGCAGGATTCGCTTGACGCTGAGGCTGAAATGCTCCAGGTCCAGGGGCTTGGCCAGAAAATCGTCCGCCCCGGACTTGAGCGCTTCCACGGCCTGGGCGATGCTGCCGAAGGCGGTGATGATCAGAAAACCCGGCTGGAGATACAGCTCCTTGACCGACTCCAGCAGGGCCATGCCGTCTGCGCCGGGCAATTTCAAATCGCTGACCACCAAATCCGGCTCCCAGGCTTTCACCAGTTCTCCGGCCTCTTCAGCGGATGATACAGGGCGAACCTGATACCCGTTTTCTTCAAGCTCTTCACAGAGCATGTGCACCAAACCCTGATCGTCCTCCACCAGAAGAATACGCTCCCCGCCGTGTTCCAAGGCACCGGCCGCTAAAGATTCAGACATGCTCTTCTCCCTGTTCGATTTGATTTTTTCCTGTCTGCACGGGGAGCGAGATGCGAAACCCGGCCCCGCCCAGCTCCGAATCGATAATTTGAATCGTCCCTCCGTGTTCCTGGACAATTCCGTGCACCACCGGGAGTCCCATCCCGGTATTTTGAGCGTTTTTCCGGGTACTGAAAAACGGTTCAAAGAGTCTCGGCTGAATATCAGGCGCAATTCCCGGACCATCATCTTCAACCCTGAAAACCACCTCCTGGTTTGCGGCCTGCTCCCAAGTCAGCCGAACCCTGGTGCTTGTCTCGAATTGGACCGCATTGCGCAAAAGATTCACCAGGGCCTGCTCAATCCGGAGCGGGTCGACATACAGACTCGGGCCGGGTTCAGGCCCCTCGGCAAAGCATTCCACTCTGCCCTCTGTTTCTTTCCAAACAGTCTTCACGGCTGATTCGGCTAAATAAGCCGCATTGGTCCAACGCCTCTGCTGCATGGAGCCCTTGCCGAAGTCCAGAAGCTGGCGGATGATATCGCTCATCCGCTGAACTTGCCTGCGGATATCCTGAAAACTCTCTGCAAGATTTGTGCTGAGGTCGCTTTTCCGTAAACAGCGTTGGGCTTTCCCGTCGATCAGGGACAATGGAGCCCCCAGCTCATGGGCCACTCCGGCTGCAAGCCGCCCGACGGCCGCCATTTTCTCGTTTTGGCGCAGCTTGCTCTCCAGGACCTGCTGGGCATCCCGTCTTTCGGCGATTTCTTTTGCTGAGCGGTCTCTGCTGTCAAGCAGGGAATTCAGACTTTTTGCAAGGGAAGCAATCTCTTTGGGGCCTTCCGGCCGGGCGCGATGCGAATGGTCCCCGCTTTCGACCCTGGACATACTCTGGGCCAGCCGGATGAAATACCGGCCGAGTGCCTTATGAAAACCAAACAGCACCAAGCCGGAAAGACACAGCCCCGTGACAAAGATTGACGCGGCCATCCCATAGCGGAGCCAATAGATAGAGCTTTCAAAATCGCTTTTCCGGCGAATGACCTGAAGCAGGCCTATGCTTTTCTCCGAGGTGTCGAAAAGCGGGACAAAATAGGAATACACCCGGCGGCCTTGAATTTTTTCATACCGTCCTTCCCGCTCCCCGCTTTCAACTTTCTGCAAAACATCAAACTCCTGCCGATCAGGTTCAACAGCGCCTACGGCAGCGATACGTTGACCCTGGATGTCATAGACATAGGCCCCGTAGACCCGTTCAATATGAAATACGGACTGCAATGCCTGACTGACGCTGCCGTATCGCTCTTTTTCCAGGCTGTAGCTCACCGGCAGGCGGATGGCTCTGGCCACCAGCTGCACGTCTTCCTGCATTCGCTGCTCAAGAATATTCTCCATACCTCGCAGGCCCAGATAGCTTATGGCGGCCATGGCGAACAGCAAAGGAACAAGAATATAAAGAACCAGAACCGTGCGCAGGCTGAAACGATTGAAAATCGCGCTCCACATGGGCAAGCCTCCTTTGTCAAATCCTCACATGTGACTTTTTGACACACACTTGGAATCGATGCAAATCCCTCCGACATTACGGAATACATATCGAAAAATCAATACATTAAAAAAAATTCTTTGTTGTTGTTTTTCCCGGCACAGAGTTTGCTTGGCGTTTCATGAAAGGGCAAGAACCATCCCGTCAACCAATCAACATCGAGGAGGTTTGCTGAAATGCAAGCAAAAAACGTACTCACAAAAACGACCAAATGGCAACTGCTTTCTCTGATGACCGCCGCCTGTTTTCTGCTCATCGCCTCCCAGGCGAGCGCCCAGGATTTCAAAAACAGTGAACTTCAGACATTTGCCGAGGCACAGTCCGAAGTCGTTAAAATCCGGAGTGAATATTTTGAGGCCCTGGACGGAGTGCAGGATGAAAGCAAGGCGGAACAGATCCAGGAAAAATATGTTGGACAAATGGTGGAAGCCGTGGAGGCTACCGGCATGAGCGTCAACACCTATAATCAAATCGCCCAGGCCATTCAGGAAAACCCGGATCTTCAGCAAAAAATCGATCAGTTCATGGAATAAACCCTGCTTTGCGCCGAGTTCTTTGCCCGATCAAGTCCGGAAAAACAATGGGAGAGTCTGAAAAAAGGAGGATAGCATGCTGAAACACATACTTTTTGGATGTGCGCTGATCCTGATGCTCAGCTGCGGTCTTGGCTGCGACCAGCCCGAAGGCGGGCCGGAGCAAGGAGGATACGATCAACAGCAGCAACAACAGCCGGCGCCGCCCTCCTGATGCAACAGTCATCATACTGATCCAATCGAACTGTTGTATTTGAGAGGGACCGTCTTTGTCGAGAATCTCCGGATCAGCAGAAGAACACGAGCAGCTCAACAGCCAAGCCACCGGAACCACCGAGGGCTTGGCTGTTTTTTTTCAGCTTAACCGCGTTTGTCCGGCCTCAGATAGAGAAAGGAACTCCTGGTCATGCCGGCGCCCACTGAATCGTAGAGAATCACCCCGGCCTGCCGCAAGCCTTCCAGGTTTTGATTGATGGGATAGCCCTGAATCACATCCGGCTCCAGGGCGCCCCGGGCCAGATCAAAGGGCATTCTCTGCATGCAGGCCACGGAGGTATTCCCCCGAGTGTGGATATTATTGACCATATTATTGGCCACAAAATCGAACACCGCCTTTTTGACGTTCGTGGCGGTTGCCTTTTTGAAGAGCTGCTCCAGGGTCAACACAACCATGGCAAAATTGGCCTGGTGTTCGAAGAGCAGGTCGACATCGGCCAGGCTCAGTCCGTTCCTGTGCAGCAGTTCTGACAATTGAACCGGCGCGCTTCTGGTGCCGTACAAAAAGACGCCCTTGCCGTCCATCTCGCCGAACACATCACTCTCGGTCCGGACCCCTTGGATATAATTCCCGAAACAGCCGTGGGTCCTGGTGACGGCATCCGTCACCCCGCTCTTGGGCCTGCTGAAGACATAGTCCCGCCCCTGGTGAAGAGCCGCTTCAAAGGTCTGATCGTCGCCTAAAAAAACGGAAACCACGGATCTGTATTTTCCGGAGCGAACTGCGGAAGCGGCGAGTTCTTTCGCAATATCCGGCCTTCCGCTCAGGGAATTGATATCATAAGCAAAAGAGTTCATATGCTCCCGGTAAAACATATAGGCGTCCTTGAAACGTTCAAAGACCCCGGTTTCCAGCGCCCGGGGATAGAGGAGCTCCACCACCCTGTGCTGGACCCGGGCCGCAAAGGCCGGAAGCCTGGATTCCAGGGGAGCGCGCTGATTATCCACGATCAGCCCGTCCAACTCGTCTTTTCCGAGCAGCTCCAGGACCGCCCGGGCCACCCTGGTGACCGGATCTTCGGTCAGGGGCAGAGCTGTTGCCTCCGTGCAGGTATACCGCCCCTGCGGCGCCAAAGCGGCTTTGCTCTCCAGGCTGGTGGCCAGGGCGTCGTCGCCGAAGATGATATTCGAGGTGTCCGTTTCCGGAAAACCCCTGGCCCGATGGATGTTTTCCGCGCCGATAATCACCGAGAGGTCGCCTTTTTGCAGATAGCCGGACAGCGTGAGCATTAAAATCAGTTCCACCGAGACATTGAATCCCGGACACCCGGCATAGAGATCAAAAACCAGAGCCTGGGGGCAGAGGCTTTTCACCAGCTCAAAGCTATGTCCGACCTGAGGATCGACCTCATATTTCGTGTCCCCGAAATTCGTGGCGCCGATCAAGACCTTGATCCGGGAAGGATCAAAGCCGGGGCTCTTTAACAGCTCTGCAAAGGCCGTGACCCCGATCCGCTCCTCAGAGGGAGCGACTCTGCGTCTTTTGACCCCGATTCGCTCCTGGATGCTTGTATCCGTGACCGGAATGGCCCCCTTGAAAAACAGGCCCTGCTGTTCAAAGACGGCATTATCCACTACCCGGCCGCCCGGCCAGGCCCCGCAATCCGTGATCTCCAAAATTGAATCCCGGCTTGTTTCAGACAAAAAATCTCGACCTTTCTTTTGATGGTCTAATAAACTAAGCATTCTTCCTCAATACAAATGAGCTTCTGGTCATGCCCGATCCAACGGAATCGTACAGAATGACCGCAGCGTTTTGCAGCTGTTGCAGATTGGCGTTGATGGGGACGCCCTGAATTTCCGTGGGCTCAAGCGCGCCCCGGGCCAGATCAAAGGGCAGGCGCTGCATGCAGACCACGGAACAGTTGCCCCGGGTATGGATATTATTGACCATTTTTTGAGCAATAAATCGGGCCACCGCCTTTTTGGTATCCGGAGCCGAAGACTTGAGCAACTGCTCCAGGGTCAAAAAAATCATGGCGAAATTGGCCTGATGCTCAATCAGGAGATCCACATCATCCAAGTGCAAATTATTCCGGGCGAGCAGCTCCTGCAATTGGACCGGCGCGCTTCTGGTTCCGTAGAGAAACACCCCCTTGCCGTCCATCTCTCCAAAGACTTCATTTTCGATTTCAATGCCCTGGATATAATCGCCAAAGCAGCCATGGGTCCGCGTCAGACAGTCCAGGACCCCGGTTCGGGCCTGGGGAAAGGCATATCCCCGCCCCTGGTGTACAGCGATATCAAAGGTATGGTCCGCATGAATAAACACGGAGGCCACGGTCCGATACTTCCCGGAACGGACATAGGCCCCGGCCAGGGTTTGAACCGTTTCGGGATTTTTATCCAGGGTATTGATATCAAAGGCAAAGGCATTCATATGCTCCAGGTAGAAGGCGTAAGCGTCCTTGAAGCGGTCAAAGACTTTCCGCTCCACCGCCTCGGGATGCTGCATCTCCACGAATCGGTGCTGCACCCGGGCCGCAAAGGCCGGGATCCGGTAGATCAGGCTGGCCAGCTGGTTATCGACGATGAGTCCGTCAAGTGTTTCGCCCTGCAGCACTTCTTCGAGGGCCCTGGCCACACTGCTGGTCATATCCTCGCCCAAGGGCACCCTGTTCAAGGCCCGCTGCTCGTAGCTGCCGTCCGGCCTGCAGTCCGCCTTGGTTTCCAGGCTGGTGGCCAGGGCGTCATCCCCAAAAATAATATTCGCGGTATCATTCGGGGGAAAGGACTTGGCCCGATGAATATTTTCAGCGCCCACGACCACCGAGAGATCCCCCGGCTGCAAATACCCGGCTATGGAGAGCATGAACAGCAATTCCACCGAGACATTGAAGCCCGGACACCCGGCATAGAGATCAAAAACCAGGGCCCGGGGACACTGTTTGCGCACCAGTTCATAGGAATGCCTGACCTGGGGGTTTACTTCGTATTTGCTGTCCCCGACATTGGTCGCTCCTATCAAGACGCGCATTCTCGAGGCATCAAAGTCCGGACTTTTCAAGAGATCCTCAAATGCAGTGACCCCGATGCGCTCGTCTGTGGAGGCGACCCGTCTGGTTTTAACCCCGATGCGCTCCTGGATGGTCGTGTCCGTTACCGGAATGTCTCCTTTAAAAAACATGCCCTGTTGCTCATACATGGCATTATCCACCACCCGGCCGCCCTGCCAGGCGCCGTAGCCTGCGATATCCAGTATTGAATCAAGCATGATGACGTCCTTTTTCAACCAATTATCAGCGAAATAGAAGAAAAAAGCGCCGGGACATACGTTCCGACGCTTTTCAAAGCCCAATCATCTTTATTCACTGCACGCCGTGTCGCTTATTACTGCAAATACCTGAAAAATTCGCTTTCAGGGGTCAAGACCAGGGAGGTCTTCTCGCCCAGACTCTTTCTGTAGGCCTCCAGACTCCGGGTAAAGGCATAAAATTCTTCACCCTGCTTATAGGCGTCCCCGTAGATTTTCGCGGCCTGGGCATCGCCCTCGCCCCGAAGCACCTGCGATTTCCGCTCGGCCTCGGCCAGCATGATGGTCCGGTCCTTGTCCGCTTCCGCCCTGATAATGGCCGCTTGTTCCTCGCCTTCGGAGCGGTACTGCTTGGCCTTGCGCTCCCGCTCCGAACTCATGCGGGCGAAAATGGCCTGCTGGTTCTCCGGCGGCAGGTCGGTGCGCTTGATGCGCACGTCTTCGAGTTTAATCCCGTAAGACTTGAGGTCTTCCCTGGACTCCACCAGGACTGTTTCCATGATCTCGTCCCGCTTGAAATTCACGATATCGATCAAATTGTAGCGGCCCATGGCCACCCGCATCTCGGCATAGACGATATCATCCAGCCGGGAGACGCCCCCGGCCTCGGTCCGGGCGGTTCTATAAAATTTCAAGGTGTCCTCGATTCGCCATCTGGCATAATTGTCCACCACCAGGGTCTTTTTGTCCCTGGTGATGATCTCCGCCGGGTCGGCGTCGTATTCCAGGATACGATGATCAAAAGTGGTCACGTTCTGGATAAAGGGCAGCTTGAAATGCAGACCGGGCCCGATGGTCCCCCCCACGGGTTTCCCCATTTGCAGGAGCAGGGCTTTCTGGGTCTGGTCCACAGTATAAAAAGTCTGGCTGATGCCCAGCAAAAGCAGGACAAGCACAACGATAATGACAACCGGAGATTTCTGTACCGCCATGAATATTCCTCTAAAATTTTAGATTTTGGGTCAGGCCTGAAGGCAGGCCTGAACATTATTTATTTTCGTCCTTGCGATGGAGCTGATCCAAAGGCAGGTAAGGCAGCATCTTTTCCGCGGCCTTCTCCGAAAGGATGGTCTTTTGCCTGGAATTCACAAAGACATCTTCCATGGCTTCCAAATACAAGCGCTTTCTGGTCACGTTTTCAGCCTGCCTGTATTCGGCCAGCAGCTTCAAGAAGCGTTCGCTCTCGCCTTTGGCCTTTCGCACCTTGGACTCCTTGAAGGCCTCGGCCTCGTTGACGACGGTGGCCACCTGTCCCCGGGCCTTAGGCAGGATTTCGTTGCGATAGCTCTTGGCCTGATTCATCAAGCGGCTGCGGTCCTCCCGGGCGCTGGCCACGTCCTTGAAAGCCGCTACGACCGGATCCGGGGGATGGACATCCTGCAGCTTGACCGCGGTGATATCGATCCCGCTGTTGTATTTGTCCAGGGTGGACTGCAAAAGCTCCATGGTCTCAATCTGGATCTCCATCTTCCTCTCGGTCAGGACCGACTCCACGTCATTGGATCCGATCGTCGCCCGCATGGAGGCCTCGGCCGCGTCCTTGACCGTTTTCACCGGCTCCGCGATATTGAAGAGATAATTCTCCGCCGCCTTGATCCGGTACTGGACGATAAACTGCACGTCCACGATATTCTCGTCCCCGGTGAGCATCAGGGCTTCCTTGGGGACCTTGCGAAAATTGCCCTGGGAAAACCCCATTGATTCGGACGATCTGAAGCCGATCTCCATCCGTTGAATACGGGTCACACTCGGGGTCTGGACCCTTTCTATCGGAAATGGAATCCGCAGATGCGGACCGGGCTGGGTCACCCGGACAAAGGCCCCGAAACGCTGCACCACCCCGACCTCGTCCGGCTTGACGATGTAAAAGCCGCTGGCCAGCCAGAGCAGAATCACCACTCCGATCGCAAGCTTCACCCCCGGGGATTTCATGTTTTTGAAACGCATGAGCTTCTCTTTGAGCTGCTCAAAATCCGGGGGCGTGGGGCCGCCGCTGCCGCCGCTGTTGCTGCCGCCCGGTTTCCTCTGCCGTTTTTCTTGTAATTTTTCCCAGTCCCAGTTCATAATCAAAAGACAATACCTGAAAGCCTGCCGCTCGTCAAGCAAATCCAAAAGGCCGCCGAACAAATGACTGTCTGGCAGCATTCTGGATTTGCTTGATAAAATGCAGCCTGCACAGTATCTTTCAATATTTGCCTAGCAAAAAAATTTATAAAATCGAGCATTCAGAAATTTCATTGCCGGGTTGAAAAGACGAGGTGGATTTGAAGTGTTGACAACTCCGGCTATTTGTTAGAGAAGAAAACACATCGTCAAGCTCGTTTTCAAGGAAGGAGAACACCATGCGACCCGTCAATCCTGAAATGTTTCGTGCCTATGATATTCGAGGCGTCGTGGACCAAGATTTTGATGAGGAATGGGTTGAGAACCTCGGCCGGGCCTGCGGCACGTATTTCCGCAGGCAGGGTTTGTCCCAAGCCGTGGTGGGCCGGGACAACAGACACAGTTCTGCTGACTATCAGGCCCGTATGGTGGAAGGCCTGGTGTCCGCCGGAGTCGATTGCGTGTTTCTGCCGATGGTGCCCACCCCGGTCTTTTACTATGCCGTGAGATCCCTGCAGCGCCAGGCCGGGGTGATGATCACCGCCAGCCACAATCCGCCGGAATTCAACGGTTTCAAAGTCTGGGCCGGTTCAAACACCATTCACACCGAGGAAATCCAAAAACTGTACCGGATCATGAAGGAAGCAGATTTTGAACAGGGGCAGGGAGCGGCCAGCGAACTGGATATCGTCCCCTCCTATCTGGAGGAGCTGGCCGGCCAGACCCGGCTCAGACATCCCCTGAAAATCGTTGTCGACGGAGGCAACGGAAGCGGAGGCCTGGTCTGCGCCGAACTCTTGCGCCGCATCGGAGCGCAGGTCATAGAACTGTATTGCGAGCCCGATCCTCAATTCCCCAATCATCACCCTGATCCAACAGTCCTGGACAACATCCGGGACCTGCAGGCAACCGTCAAAGAACATCAGGCCCACTTCGGGGTCGGGCTGGACGGGGACGGCGACCGCATCGGCGTGGTGGACCATCTCGGTCGGCTCCTGTACGGAGACCAGCTCCTGACCCTCTACAGCAGGCAGATCCTGGAACAGCACCCCGGGACAACCGTCATCGGAGAAGTGAAATGCTCCCACCTCCTGTTTCAGGACATTACCCGGCACGGGGGCAGGCCGCTGATGTGGAAGACCGGCCATTCCCTGATCAAGGCCAAGATGAAGGAAGAAAACGCCCTGCTTGCCGGAGAAATGAGCGGGCACATGTTTTTTGGAGATCGCTACTACGGGTATGACGACGCCCTGTATGCGGCCCAGCGTCTGGCGGAAATCGTGGATCAAAACCCGAGCAAAACCCTGGATGCTTACTTTTCCGCCTGGCCGAAGACTGAGAACACCCCGGAAATCCGCAAGGAATGCCCGGATGCCGTCAAATTCAAGCTTATTGACAAAGCCCAGGACTACTTCAAACAGCTCTCAGGTGATTTTGAACTGGTGGATGTGGACGGGATCCGAATCAATTTTTCCGACGGATGGGGACTGCTTCGGGCCTCCAACACCCAGCCGGTGCTGGTCCTGCGCTTTGAGGCCGAAACCCCTGAACGGCTGAAGGAAATCCGGGCCTTCATCGAAAAACCCCTTGAAAAGTGGATCGAGGAGATGAAGGCTTCCTGAGGTATCGATGAATTCCTCTTGTGAAACTTCAGCCGATGCCACGAACCGAGCACAGAGCTCTCTTTTTTTCTTAACCGTGAACCGTGAACCGTGAACCTGGAACTGTTGAATTACGGGCTAAGCCGGCTTTGAAGAAATATCAACAACACCCATGAATGCTACATCGCCATACGACTGCGTTATCTATACGGACGGAGCCTGTTCAGGAAACCCGGGTCCAGGGGGCTGGGCCGCCGTGATACTTGCAAACGGCCGGTGCCGGGAAGTCTCCGGAGGCCTCTCCGGTACAACAAACAATCGAATGGAAATCATGGCCATGCTTAAAGGACTTGAGGCCCTGGACAGACGGTTCAAAGTCCTGGTGGTCACGGATTCCAGATATCTCCATGACGCCCTGAACAAAGGCTGGCTCAGACGCTGGCAGCAAAACGGCTGGCAGACCTCCGGAAAAAAGCCTGTCAAAAACCAGGATCTCTGGATCACGATGCTTGAGTTGCTCACCCGGCATGAAGTCACCATTCAGTGGACCCCGGCCCATCGAGGCCAGAAGGAGAATGAGCGTTGCGATCTCCTGGCCAGAACTGCGGCTTCAAGCCCGCATCTCCCGCTTGATTCAGGCGGATATACCGCGAATTGAAAATGAAATGATATGCATAATGAACAATTAGCAACCTTTGAGCAGACAATCGGCTATCAATTCAAAAATCGGGCCTTACTCCTGCAGGCTCTCACCCACAGCTCCTATGCCAATGAATTCGATCAGACCCTTGAAAATAATGAACGGCTCGAATTTTTAGGAGACGCGGTCCTGGAGCTGTGCGTATCCCAGGAATTGTATCTCCGCTTTCCTGAGGAACGGGAAGGCGTGCTCACCTGCCTTCGGGCCCAACTGGTGAGCGAAGCAGCCCTGGCTGATACAGCCAGGAGTCTGGGGGTCCAGAAGTACCTGCTTCTGGGAAAAGGGGAAGAGAATCAAGGCGGCCGGGAACGGGATTCGATTCTGTGTGATGTTCTGGAATCCGTGTTCGGGGCGATTTTTCTGGATGGGGGCTTCTCCCGGGTGAATGAGCTGATCCTGAATTTGTTGTCCCCAAAATGGCCGAAATCAGGAAAATTCAAAAAGAACAAAGACTTTAAAAGCAGACTCCAGGAAATCACCCAAAAATTTTTTTCCGACCGGCCGCGCTATACCCTCCGGAACAGTTTCGGTCCGGAGCATGAAAAGATCTATGCCGTGCAGCTCAGTCTGCCCAACGGGCAACAGTATCACGCTGAAGCCGGCAGTGTGAAAAAGGCTGAACAGCTGGCCGCGCAAAAGGCCCTCTCCGATCTCAAAAACACGGGGCCATCAAGCTGATGGCCCCGTGTTTTTGAGATATATCCTGTTTGCAACCGAGCTGTCCCCAGCGGCAGGTCTGCCCTGCCTTTTACATTCTTCCTCTTCCCGACCTCTCGTATGAAACTTCAGCTGGTTCCACGAACCGATCACAGAGCTCTCTTTCGCTTCAACGCTTCCGGCTCTTGGTTTTCTAAGGCTTGCTCACTGGGGATCTTTGCCCCCTCCGGACTCTATGTTCTGTTCTTTGACAAACAACCATTCTTCAATGGAAATCTTTTTCTTTCTTCGAGTTGCAAGCTGATGCGACGGTCCGGTTTCCCCCGGCGAGCAAGCCTAAGAACACCAAAAAGCCTCCCAGCGAGGTCGCGATAGAGAACCCTGTGACCGGTTCTCTATCCTATGACCTATTGTTTGCATGGTACGTTTCTTTATTGATCAAACTGGCAGTCGTGGATTTCAAGATGAATAGCATAAAAGCTTAGTCGTATATTGTAATAAATATCAAATAATTATGTGTCAACCCTGCCTGACAATCATATCCCGAAAAGCCCGGAAGAATCCTCTCGAATCATGGGGACCCGGCGCCGCTTCCGGATGAAACTGCACCGCCATCACGGCTTTGCTCTGATGCACAAAGCCCTCGAGGGTCGCATCGTTGAGATTCACATAGCTTTGCTTGAGACTGTCCGTCTTGGAAATATCCACGCAAAAGCCATGATTCTGCGACGAGATTTCAATCCGTCCGGAATCAAGATGTTTGACCGGATGATTCAAACCGTGATGTCCGAATTTGAGCTTGTAACTCTTTCCACCGAAAGCCAGGGCAAGGATCTGGTGTCCGAGACAGATGCCGCCGATGGGATACATCTCCGCCAACAAAGCCGTTTCATGAATGATCTCCGGCAATGCAGCCGGGTCTCCCGGCCCGTTAGTCAAAAACACCCCGTCCGGATTGCATTTTCTGACCTCTGCGGCTGAAAAGCCGGCCGGAACCACCAGAACCTGCAGCCCTTGTTCTCTTAAAAGGCGAAGGATATTGAATTTGACCCCAAAGTCATAAACCACAACCCTTGGACCTTCAAAAGGCCATTGGAATGCACCTTCCTCGAAGGAGACCTCCTGCATGCCGCTTTCAGTCCAGAAAAAAGGGGCCTTGGCACTCACTTGATCCACCAGGTTGCAGCCCTGCATAGGGGGAATGGCTTGAGCCTTTTCCACCACCCGGGCCGGGTCCGTCTCCGAAGTGGAAATCACCCCGCGCATGGCTCCTTTCAGTCGAATATGCCGGGTCAAGGCTCTGGTATCAATGCCTTCCAGACCGATAACCCCGTTTTCCATCAGATAATCCGGCAAAGAGGCCGCATGTCTGTAATTGGAAGGCCGGCGGCAGCATTCTTTGACGATAAACCCGGCGACCTGAACCCGGCTCGATTCCACATCCTCGGCATTGACCCCGTAATTCCCGATATGCGGATAGGTCATGCAGACCAGCTGCCGCCGATAGGAGGGATCGGTCAGCACTTCCTGATATCCGGTCATACCCGTATTAAAAATGACCTCTCCCTCGGCCTGGCCGGCTCCGGTGAAACTCTCGCCGACAAAGCAGGTCCCGTCCTCCAAACCAAGAATCGCTTTCATTACGCTTGCTCCTCAATCATTATTCTTTCAACCGCGGCCAGGTCTTCCGGCCGATCCACCCCATGGCTCCTGTGCTGTGTGAGCACCACGTCTATCGGTATTCCCCATTCCAGAAGCCGCAGCTGCTCGAGTTTTTCCGCCTGTTCCAGCCGGCCGGGCCCTAAGGATTGAAAATATTTGAGCGTCTGATAACGGTAGGCGTACAGGCCGATATGCCCCAAATAGGACGCTGCGGTCTGATTCGCGTGCTGATAGGGAATTTTTGAGCGGGAAAAATAAAGAGCCCGTCCATCCCGAGCAAGCACCACCTTCACGACATCCGGCCGATCGGCTTCAGGCGGCTCCAAGCGTCTGGCCAGGGTACTCACCTGGACCTCCTGCCGATCAAAGGGGGCAAGCAGCTGGTCGATCATTCCGGTAACCAGAGCGGGCTCGTCTCCTTGTATATTCACAACAACGGAATCAGGCGCAATCTTCAAAAACTGCGCCGCTTCAAACACTCTCTCCGTCCCGCTCCTGTGCCGCCCTCCGGTCATGAGCACCGGCACATCGTATTCCCGGGCGGCCTGAAAAATCCTGTCGTCATCCGTGGCCAGCACTGTTTTCGCAAGCATTTGATTTTTCGAAGTTCGTTGATACACATGCCAGAACATGGGTTTGCCGTGAATACGGGCCAGCGGCTTGCCGGGAAATCGGGTGGAGGCATACCGGACCGGAATAATAGCGTAAAAAAGCGGCCTGTTGTTCATAAATACAGAGCTCTTTCCCGAGAGCTAAAATTTGTATTCACTTTTGGACACCTGAAACCTCATAAATGTCCTGTTTTGCAGACAACCCAAGTATTTTAGAGAGATACTAAATTTTTCACGAAGTTACGAAGTCTTAAATATCAATTAGAATGTATTTGATCAAAATCATACAATGCCCTATACTTTCAAACAGGTTGCAGGAACACGAAGATAGGGTATTTTTCTTGAATGGTCAAAAATTGATATGACAGACACGACAGATACGCAGCAGTTCATCTCCTGGGCCGGCATCGCTGAGAATCAGGTTGCCAAGATTAAAGAGCTGCAGCACAAAAAGAAAATCAGCTTTATCCAAGCGGCCCTTGCCGGCAAATCCATTACCCGAAAAGAGTATATTCGTTTTTATTCCGAAAAATTGAAAATCCCTGTTGTTGACCCTTCTGCCTTCAACATCCCTGACAGAATTCAAAAACTCGTACCGCCCCATCTCTGCAAAAATTACAACTGTTTGCCTTTTTATCAGAAAGATCGCTACCTATTTCTGGCCATGGCTGAACCGGACAACATCCTGGCCGTGGATGACATCCGGTTCATGACCGGACTGGAGCCTGTTGTCCATGCCACCGACCCGGAAAGCCTGCACGGAAGCCTCACCCGGGAGACAGAAGCTGAAGAGGAAGACTGGCAGAACCTGGACGAGGCCCTGGCCGATATCGGTGAACAAGACCTGGATTATGTTGAAGAGGAAAAGAATCTTGACGACATGACTCTTGTTCAGGAGGCATCCCAGGGCCCCGTGGTCAAAATGGTCAATCTGATTATCATGGATGCCATCAGAAAAAAAGCCTCGGACATCCATATCGAAGCCTATGAAAAAGCATTCCGGGTCAGGTTCCGTATAGACGGCGTTCTTCATGAAGCCATGCGCCCGCCGATTAAAATGCGGGCCGCCATCGTTTCCAGGCTAAAAATCATGTCCAACCTGAATATCGCCGAGAAGCGGCTTCCCCAGGACGGCCGGATCAAAGTCCTGACCCCGCAAGGAAATGAAGCAGAATTCCGCGTCTCGATTTTACCGACCCTGTTTGGTGAAAAAATCGTGATGCGCTTTCTTGACAAATCAGCCCTGAAAATGGACATGGGCGTTCTAGGGATTGATGAAGATATCCTCCAGGCGATCCAGGAGGTGATTGCCAAACCGTTCGGGATGTTTCTGGTCACCGGCCCCACCGGAAGCGGAAAGACCACGACCCTCTACTCCGCCCTCATGGAGCTCAACAAGGAAGGGGTCAATATTTCCACGGTTGAAGACCCGGTGGAATTCAGCATGAGCGGCATCAATCAAGTCCATGTCAATGAAAAAATCGGCCTCGATTTTTCATCGGCTCTGCGTTCTTTTCTGCGCCAGGACCCGGACATCATTCTGGTGGGAGAGATCCGGGACTCCGAAACCGCTCAAATCGCTGTCAAGGCAGCCTTGACCGGTCATTTGGTCCTCTCCACCCTGCACACCAACGATGCCCCCAGCACCGTGACCAGACTCATGAACATGGGGGTGGAGGGCTTTCTCCTGGCTTCCGCGGTCTCCGGCATTCTGGCCCAGAGACTCGCCCGGAAACTCTGTCCGGTCTGTAAACGCAAGACAAACATGAGCCCGGAAATGATACAAAAACTGGCAACAGTGGAGGAGGACGGCGAGAAGAATTTCGCCATCTGGGAGCCGGTTGGATGTTCTGAATGCAACAATTCCGGTTATAAGGGCAGAACCGGCATCTATGAAATGCTGACTCTCACCCCTGAAATCCAGGAAATCATCTTAAAAGAGGGAACCATGCTGGAAATTCATCATACAGCCGTTCAGCAAGGCATGCAGACCCTTCGGCAAAACGCTTTAAAAAAACTCAAATCAGGCACGCTCTCCTATGAGGAAGTCTTGCGAGTAACTGCGGAGTAAGCATGACCATATTCATCTATAAGGCCAGGAACCGCTCCAACCGAATCATCAAAGGCGACCTTGATGCCCAGTCCCTCGAGATGGCGAGGAACATTTTAACCAAGAAGGGATACACGCAGATAAAGGTCAAGCCCAAACCCAAGGACCTGCTGGAAGGGACTTTCCTGGAAGGCAGTGTCTCGACCCGGGACATGGTTGTGTTTTCCCGGCAGTTCGCCGTGATGATCAACTCGGGAGTGCCCATCCTTCAGGCCCTGCAGATCATGTGCGAACAGACTGAAAACAATAAGCTGCGCCGGAAACTGTACGAAATACGAAACGATGTCGAAGGCGGCTCCTCGCTGTTTGATGCGCTTGCCAAACATAAAGACGTGTTCGACGCCTTGTACACCAACATGGTCAATGCCGGAGAAACCGGCGGCATCCTGGATGTGGTACTCAACAGGCTCTCCGAATACATTGAAAAAGCCGCCAACCTGAAAGCAAAAGTCAAGGGGGCCATGATCTATCCGGCGGTGGTCAGTTTCGTGGCTGTGGCCGTCATCGCCATTATCCTCCTGTTTGTGATTCCCACGTTTGAACAGATGTTTGCCGACTTCGGCGGGGCCCTGCCTTTGCCGACCCAGATCGTGATCAACTTGAGCCGCTGGGTGCAGAGCAATATCATCTGGCTGATTCTCGGAGGCATTGCAGCCGCCTTCGGCTTTTCCTGGTTCTATAAATGGGAAAGGGGTAAGACCCTTGTCGACAAATGGATACTCTTCACCCCAGTCTTAGGTCCCCTGCTGCGCAAAGTGGCCGTGGCCAGATTCAGCCGCACCCTGAGCACCATGGTATCCAGCGGCGTGCCCATCCTGCAGTCTTTGGATATCGTGGCCAAGACCTCGGGCAACAAGACCATTGAGAACGGGGTTCTGCAGGCCAAAAAAAGCATTGCCGGAGGCCAGACCCTGGCCGAACCCCTGGAAGCCACCGGGGTCTTCCCGCCCATGGTCATCCACATGATCTCCATCGGTGAAACCACTGGTTCCCTGGATACCATGCTCAGTAAAGTGGCCGATTTTTATGACGACGAAGTCGATGTTGCGGTCTCGGCTTTGACTTCCCTGATCGAACCGATCATGATCGTCTTTCTGGGCATCGTCGTGGGAGGACTGATCGTCGCCATGTACCTGCCCATTTTTCAAATTGCGGGCCAGGTCATGTAATCAGAAAAACAACAAAGCCGTTTTTCTGATTACATGGTCAAGATGTTTTTTTCTTCAATCAGAAAGGAGATTTTAGATGAACGATCGCGGGTTAGTTGTCGCAGTGGCCGGGGCGACCGGAGCGGTAGGACGGGAGATGTTGAAAATCCTGGCTGCCAGGAACTTCCCGGCCGGCACGGTCAAGGCCCTGGCTTCGGCTCGATCCGTGGGCAAAGAACTCCCCTTTGGAAAGGACACCCTGGTGGTGGAAGAGTTGACGGAAGATGCATTGACCGGGGTTGACCTGGCCCTGTTCTCAGCCGGCGGAGAGACTTCGAAAAAATTTGCCCCTCTTGCCGCCCGGGCCGGATGCACTGTGGTGGACAATTCCAGCGCCTGGAGAATGGACCCGGACGTCCCGCTGGTGGTCCCGGAAGTCAATCCTGAGGCCTTGGACAACCACAAGAAGATCATTGCCAACCCGAACTGCTCCACCATCCAGATGGTGGTGGTCTTGAAACCCATTTTTGACGAAGCCGGCCTCAAGCGCATTGTGGTCTCCACCTATCAGGCCGTATCCGGCAGCGGGCAAAAGGCGATTGAGGAACTCCAGGAGCAGATTCGGGCCTTATTCAACATGCAGGAGCCGGAACCCAAGGTCTATCCCCACCAGATCGCCTTCAACTGCCTGCCGCATATCGATGATTTTCTGGACAATGACTACAGTAAAGAAGAGATGAAAATGGTCAATGAAACCAGAAAGATCCTGGGCGACGAGAATCTCGCTGTAACCGCCACCACAGTCAGGGTCCCTGTTTTTTTCGGTCACAGCGAAGCCGTGAATATTGAGACCGATACCAAGCTTTCCGCAAAAGAGGCCAGGGTCCTCCTCAGCCAAGCGCCCGGCATCACGGTCCTGGACAATCCCCGGGAAAAGATTTATCCCATGCCCATCCATGCGGCAGGTGAAGACGAGACCTTTGTCGGCCGCATTCGGGAGGACATCAGCCTTGAAAACGGCCTGGACCTCTGGATCGTTGCGGACAATATCCGAAAAGGGGCCGCTCTGAACGCCGTGCAGATCGCCGAGGAACTGCTGCGCAGAAAACTGCTCTGAAGTTCACTCGAACCGGATAAATCCGAAATCGGAAACACGGATTTCAGACTTCAGGGTACAATTTCTCAAAAACCGAAGGAGCAGGAAAAATACTGTTCCAAAATACAGGATCGACAACAAAGACTGCTCATCCTCAGTTAAAGGCTTGACAGTATAAACGACTCGGTGGAACAGTATGAAGACAGCCATTTTCGGCCTTGCCGGCAGCGGCAAGACAGAACTCTTCCAGGCCCTGACCGGCCCCAGGACCACTCTGAACGAACGGGCCATGATCAAGGTTCCTGAACCCAAACTCGAACCCCTGACCCGGTATTTCCATCCCAAGAAAATAAGCCATACCGAGATTGAATACCTGGACATCCGCGGGGGAGGCGGCAAGAGCAGCAGTCTGAGTCAGCGGGCCCTGAATGAAATCCGTCCCTATGATTGTCTGCTCGCGGTCCTGGACAATTTTTCCGGCCTGGCCGATCCCGAGGATCAACGAAAAACCATTGAAACCGATCTGGTCATTGCCGACCTGGCCGTGCTGGAAAAACGGCTGGAAAAAATAGAACAGGACAAAAAAAAGGCCAAACATCTGCATGATCCCCAGGAAGAACAGCTGCTCCTGCAGGCGCAAAGCAGACTGGAGCAGGAAAGCCCTTTGCGCCGGGATTCGGATTTGAGTCTGGCCCCTGAACTCAAGGGATTCTGCTTTTTGAGCGCCAAACCTATTCTCTATGTCTGGAATTGCGATGAGCAGAAACTCGGGACCGGAGTTCTGCCCGCGGCCCAAAGCAGTGAAGCCCATTTGGAAATCTCCGCGTCCCTGGAGAAGGAACTGGCCGAACTGGATGATCCTGGAGAACAACTTGCCTTTTTACAGGATCTGGGCTTACAGGAATCCGCTCTGAACCGGATTATATCCAAAACCTATGCTCTGCTCGGCCTGATTACTTTTCTGACCGGAGGGGAAAAAGAGGTTCGGTCCTGGCCCCTTCGCCGGGGCGCCAAAGCCCCTGAAGCAGCCGGAGTGATCCATTCGGACCTGCAAAAAGGCTTTATCCGGGCGGAAGTCCTGGCCTGGTCCGATTTTGAAAACCTCAGGGATTTTAAAAAGGCCAAAGAAAAGGGCCTGCTCAGGCTGGAAGGCAGGGAGTATACGGTCAAGGACGGGGACATCATCACCTTCCGCTTCAATGTCTAAATTTTGAGGTCGGCGCGGACGCGGACCTCAAAATTTCGACAATAGATCAGTTTTTTCCCAATTCATCTGTATACTTCTCCCATATCCCATTCGACAGGAGGATGACCATGACCCGGGTAAAAACCAGAATTTTCAGATTGAAGGTAGACTCGTGATTTCTGACCGGTTCCTCAATGGGATTGGAGTTGCTTACGAACGCCGCCTCTGGCCAGACTACTCTTTAATTGTAGTGATTTTCTGCAGGCAGACCACCAGAGCGAAGAGGAGCAAGCCGGCCAGGTCAGCCCAGTAGGCCGGCCACAAGAGACCAGCCGCGGCCAGCCAGAACAGACCCGTCTCCAGCCAGGTGGCCTTTCTGATGAAATAGCGTTCCAGCCCCGAGGCGAAGGCCACCAGCCCCAGGGTGGTCGCCAGCAGGGGCAGCCCCACCTCCCAGTGCAGCAGATCATAGTTTTCCCCCAAACCCAGCAACGGCCGGTAAGCCATGATAATGGGGATGATGTACAGCCCCTTGGCCAGCTTCCAGGAGGTGAAGGCGGTCCGCATGGGGTTGGCCTTGGCCACCCCGGCCGCGGCGAAGCTGGCTAGACTGACCGGAGGGGTGACATTGGCGTCCTGGGAATACCAGAAGATGATCATGTGGGCGATGAGCAGGGGGACTCCCATATCCAGGAGAGCCGGTCCGGCCAGGGTGGCCAGGACGATGTAACTGGCGGTCACCGGCAGCCCCATGCCCAGGACCAGGGAGGCGGCCCCGATGAGCAGAATGGCCAGGACCTTGATCCCGTAGCTGAGGTCCAGGACCAGGCTGGAAAACTTGAGGCCCATCCCGGTCAGGGTGACCATGCCCACGATGATCCCGGCCGCGGCGCAAGCCACGGAGACCATGACCGCATTCCTGGCCCCCTTGTCCAAGCCGCTGATGATCTGCGAAGCCTCTTTTCGGGCGAACTCTTTCAGGGTCAGCCGCTGCGGGCCTCCATCCGTGAAGGCCGCCCTCGCGGTCCACATGACCGCGTTGGCGACCAGGCTCACCAGGAGTGTGCTCATCACGGCCACAAACCCGGCCCGCATCGGGGAGTAGTTGGCCACCAGCACATAGATCAGGATTCCGATGGGCAGAATAAAGTGCAGCCCCTTCTTGAGCACTGCTCCGACCCTGGGCAGTTGCTCTTTGGGCTGCCCGACCAGGCCCAGCTTCTTTGCCTCGTAATGGACAAAGACCAGCAGGGTCACGTAGTACATAAAGGCCGGGAGCAGGGCCACCTTGATGATGGTCAGATAGCTGATGTTGGTAAACTCGGCCATCAAGAAGGCTCCGGCCCCCATGATCGGGGGCATGAGCTGGCCCCCGGTGGAAGCGGCGGCCTCGATGGCCCCGGCCACATGGGGCCGGTAGCCCACCTTTTTCATCATGGGAATTGTAAAGGACCCGGTAGCCACCACATTGCCCACTGCCGAGCCGGAAACCGAGCCCATAAAGCCCGAGGCCACCACCGAGGTCTTGGCCGGCCCCCCGGAAAACCGTCCGGTCAGGGCATAGGCCAGGTCGATAAAGAAATCACCGCCCCCGGTGACTTCCAAGAAGGCCCCGAAGAGGACAAAGACATAGACAAAGGTCGCGGCCACCCCGAGGGGGAGCCCGAAAATCCCCTCCGTGGTCAGCCAGAGGGTGGTGGCGATACGTTCGATGCTGTAGCCCTTATGGATGATCAGCATGGGCATGTAGGGACCATACATGGCGTAAACGATGGCCAGGACGCAGATCCCGGTCATGAACAATCCGATCACCCTCCGGCAGGCCTCCAGGACCAGGATGGTTCCAATGATACTGACCACCAGATCGCCCGGCAGCCAGGCCCCCTGACGTTCGAATATCGCAGTCAGATTCCAGCAGATATAAAAGGTGCAGGAGACGGAGGCCAGGACCAGAATCCAGTCCAGAAAGAACCAGAGGTTGACCCTGTCCTTGCTGACGCCTTTAAAGGGAGGCTTGAGCAGAAAGGTCAGGGAGAGGATGGCCCCCAGGTGGATGGAGCGCTGGACCAGGGCCGTAAGCGCGGCCAGGCCTGCGGTGTAGAGCTGGTAGAGACTCAGGCTGACCGCCAGGACCAGCACGATCCAGGCCGTGTATCTGATCAGGACATGGTTGTCATTTTCACCATTTTTTGTCATCATGGATACTTAAAAGGTTTGACTTCAAAGTTAGACATAATATCGAAATTCGAATTTACTGCTTAGCTGGCGTGGCCTCGTGGGGCATAACCCGGCGCCAGAGCTGACGGAGAAAACTCACCCGGCGGGCCGAAAACTGGACCGCTTGATGCGGGGCCAGGGCGGAAAGATTGGTCCGGGTGCCGCGCCAGAGAATGGTGTGATCCACGCCCGGGCTGCCGATTCTCAGCACAAAATCCCCGGTCGGTTCGTGCATGTCGGTGATGACCTCATAGTCCCCCCGCCTGACCAGATGCCCGACCCCGGGCATTTTGCCCATGCCGGCCCCGAACTTCAGATACCGCTCCTCTTCGATAAAGATCCGGCCCTTGTTGTCCAGGCTGTGTACCTCCCAGATCGGAGCGTCTTCAACGGAGTGGAAGTAGTGGATGGTGAAGAGCTCTCCGGGTTCAAGGGGCAGGACCAAAAGCGGTTTTCCCCCATGAGCCGGGACCACCCGGAGCTCCAGGCCGCCGGGGATCAGCCCGGCGACCAGGAGCGGGGAAAAAAAGATTGCCAGCAGGGCCCAAAAAAAGGGTCTCTTCAGCAAACCTGAATCCTCAGTGCTCAGGGCATCAGTCTTTCAGGCACTTCGATGCCTTTTTCCTTCAGATACTTGATGGTGCCCGGGTGCAGAGGAATGGGCGAGTATTCGACCGCGTTCTCCGGGGTGGTGTAGGCGGCCGAAGGATGGATCTTCTTCAGGTAGTCGTTGTTCTCGTACAGGGCCTTGACCAGTTTGTAGACCAGGTCGGTGTCCAGGGAACTCTGACAGATCATGACATTCCAGACCCCGATGGTCGGAACCGACTCGTCGACCCCGCTGTACAGTCCGCCGGAAAGCTCGACCGCAGAGTAAGATTCGTTGGCGGCCAGGACTTTTTCAGTCTGCTTTTCAGTGAATCCCAGGATCTTGATGTCATGGGTGGTGGCCAGATCCATGATGGAACTGGTTCCGGGACCGACGCACCAGAAGCCCAGCTCGATGGTGCCGTCGCGCAGGGCGTTGGCGCTCTCGGTAAAGGACAGCCTGGCGTCGGAATAGGAATCCATGGGGATGTCCAGAGCCTTGAGAACAACCTCACTCATGAAGTTGGTCCCGCTTCCGGGACTGCCCGTGCTTATGGTCTTGTCCTTGACCTGCTCGACATTGGTGATGCCGCTGTCTTTCAAGGTCACCGGCTGCAGGAGATTGGGATACATGATGGCCATGGACAGGATGTCCTGCTTTTTGCCCTTGAACTTCGAGGTGCCCTCGTACCCGGCTTTGGCCACATCGCCCATGACCTCGCCGATCACCGTCTCGCCGCTGTGAGCCAGGCGGACATTCTCCACGCTGGCCCCGGTCACTTCAGCCACGGCCCGGACATCTTTCACGTTTTTGGACCAGATCTCGGCCACCCCGCCGCCGAAGGGGTAGTAAATCCCCCCGGTTCCGCCGGTTCCGATCCCGATGAACTCGATAGCCAGGGCGGAACCGCCCAGACAAAACAAAAAGGCCGAACAAAACAACGCTAAGGTCGTGATTCTTCTCATAATGCAAACCCCCTGTAATTTTACGGTTTTGTATTGCAAAGTACGCTGTTGCGGAGAAAAAAAGGGACTGTCATGTATCCCCATTTTGGTCTGCCAAAACCGGAATATCATGAGCCCATGGTCAGAATACGCAAGAAGACGCCCTCCGGTTTTTGGGCCATGCCCCTGACCGGATAGGCATATTCTACCACAGCCCCGGGCTGGATCAGACCGGATTTGGTCTTTCTGGGCAGGAGCCCGCCCACAGCCTTTCCGTTGTCCAGAAAGATATTCACCCTGAACCGTTGCTCTGTATCCGATATGTTCTTGATCTTGATCATGAAGTGCAGACACTCTTCGTTTTTCCACTTTTTGAAAAAACATGTAAAACCAACAAGCTCTGCTTCAGAAACAATTTCCTGTTCAAGCTGATCCGCTGCGGTACAGGCAAAGGTCTCCTCGGCGGCCATGGCGGTGCCGGCAAAGGCGATCACCAGGGCACAGCAGACGGCAATCCCGAACATAAATGACAGGCCCGATCTGTTTACTGTTTTCCTCATACCCCCCTCCTTTTCTGCTTGAAAATGTCAACAATCAATCATTTTTGCAGTTACCGTAATGAAAAGACCCGGACCTGTCAATGCCCCTGTCCGTTCTATTCAGGGCCAATTCACTTGTCAGCCCTGCCTCTGGCAGGGCTGACATATAATTATTTAATATATTTGCGAATATGGTCAGACTGTTATTCTATTGGGCTGAAGTCCGCAACGGCCAGTTTGATCGAAAAACAAACTTTGAGTCACCTCCTCCATCATTCCTGCAAAGCTTGTCCCGGACCCCGATCCGGGAGCCGGAATACAGGAGAAATGTACGATTCCGTCATTCCGGCGGAGGCCGGAATCCAGTAGAAAGGGCACAGGAAGTGATAAAGATCATGCCGTATACATTTTGGCGAGCAAGAGAAATGGCACCCTCTAAACTTACGGTCGTCATAAATTCAGACTTCGTATCAACGCTTTGGCATTTAGACTTAATATTTTAAAATGATTGCATATATTTTTAATGACTTTAAAATTGGACATAATCTCGAAATTCGAAGCACGAAATTCGAAACAAATTTCAAATGACAAAAATTCAAAATTCAAAACGTCAGAGGTGGTCCAACTTTAATCATTATAATCTATTTGGGATTTGTTACCTGTCTTCGTTTGAAAATTTGAAAATTTGAATTTCGTG
>JAABTT010000110.1 GCA_011389765.1 Desulfohalobiaceae bacterium S24
CGTGAGCAAGCCTTAGAAAACCAAGAGCCGGAAGCGTTCGAGCGAAAGAGAGCTCTGTGACCGGTTCGTGGTTTCAGCTGAAGTTTCATACGAGGTGTCAGGGTTTAACGCACTGATATAGCATTATCTTTTTTTGCCTGACACCAGAAACCAAAAGAATGTCCAATTTTAAGAATATACCAGACATTGTTCATTATTTTAGAGTGTTAATGTTCAACGGCATAATGGCGGTACCGCGAACCGTGAACTGTGAACCTGGAACTTCTGTTAAAATCCGGAGAAGGATATGCCCATCAGTTCAATAGAAGAAGCGCTTGTGGATTTCCGGGAAGGCCGCATGGTGATCCTGGTGGATGATGAAGACCGGGAAAACGAGGGCGACCTGACCATTGCCGCGGAAAAAGTCACCCCGGAAGCCGTCAATTTCATGGCCAAATACGGCCGGGGCCTGATCTGCCTGCCCATGGAGCAGAACTTGATCGGAAAACTCCGGCTCCCCCAGCAGCCCCAGCGCAACGAATCAAAATTCGGGACCGCCTTTACGGTGTCCATCGAGGCGGCCCAGGGCGTGACCACCGGGATTTCCGCCTATGACCGGGCCACCACCATCCTGACAGCGGTAAGCGACGAGGCCCGGCCCGAGGATATTTCCACCCCGGGGCATGTCTTTCCCCTCAAGGCCAGACAAGGCGGGGTCCTGGTCCGGGCCGGGCAAACCGAGGGCAGCGTCGACCTGAGCCGGCTGGCCGGCCTCAAGCCCGCCGCGGTGATCTGCGAGATCATGCGCGACGACGGCAATATGGCCCGGATGCCCGATCTGGAGGTCTTTGCCCGGGAGCATGATTTGAAGATCGTGACCATTGAAGACCTCATCAGATACCGCTCCAAATTCGACTCCATGGTCCGTCCTGTGGGCGAAGCCGATCTGCCCACTCGATTCGGCAATTTCAGAATCGTGGCCTATCAGAACGACATCGATCACCACACGCATATCGCTTTGGTCAAGGGAACCATCACAGCCGAGGACCCGGTGCTGGTCCGGGTGCACAGCGAATGCCTGACCGGCGACGTCCTGGGCAGTCTTCGCTGCGACTGCGGCTCGCAGCTCCACAAGGCCATGGAAATCATTGAAGCCGAAGGCCGCGGCGTTGTCCTGTACATGCGCCAGGAAGGCCGGGGCATCGGCCTGGGCAACAAAATCAAGGCCTATCATCTGCAGGACCAGGGCCAGGACACCGTGGAGGCCAATCTGTCCCTGGGCTTTGTGCCGGATCTGCGGGATTACGGACTCGGGGCCCAGATCCTGGTGGATCTGGGAGTTTCCAAAATGCGGATGATGACCAACAATCCCAAAAAGATCATCGGCCTGGAAGGCTACGGTCTGGAAGTGGTGGAGCGGTTGCCCATGGAAGAGCAGCCCTGCGAAACCAACAGGAATTATCTGCGGACCAAAAAGGAAAAAATGGGCCATCTCCTGAATTTCCTGGATGATGTCTCGAAAAAGGAGGAACTCTAATGGCCGAGATTCACACTATCGAAGGCGCGCTCCGGGCTGACGGCCTGCGCTTCGGACTTTTGGCCGCCCGATTCAACGACTTTATTGTGGAGCGGCTCATCAGCGGGGCCGTGGACACCCTCATCAGGCACGGGGCCGTGCACAAGAATCTGACCCTGGTCCGGGTGCCCGGGGCCTTTGAAATGCCGCTGGCCGCCAAGAAAATCGCCGGCCGGCCGGACATTGACGGACTGATCTGCCTGGGGGCGGTCATTCGCGGGGCCACCCCGCATTTTGACTTTGTGGCGGCGGAAGTGAGCAAAGGCCTGGCCCAGGTCGCTCTGGACAGTTTGACCCCGGTCGGCTTCGGCATCCTGACCACCGACACCCTGGAGCAGGCCATCGAGCGGGCCGGGAGCAAGGCCGGAAACAAAGGTGTTGAAGCGGCCCAGGCCGTCCTGGAATCCATCCGTGTTCTGGAACAGATCTGATAAGAATCATGAGCCAAAAAAACATGCAGTCGAGACGCCGGGGCAGAGCAACAGCCCTTCAAGCCCTTTTTGGATCGCTTTTTGCCCCCCTGGACCAGCAGCCCAACACCCGGCAGACCCTGGAGCACTTTATCGCGATCGGCCATTTTACCGATCCCAAAGCCAACGCCTTTGCCCGGGATCTGATAGACGGGGTTCTGGGGCATATCGAACAGATCGACCGCTGCATTCGAAGCTCTTCAAAAAACTGGCGCCTGGAGCGGATCGCCAAAGTGGAGCTCACGGTGCTGCGTCTGGCCGTGTATGAGATGCTGCACCAGGAGGATGTCCCGCTCAAGGTGGCCATCAACGAAGGCATTGAATTGAGCAAGACTTTCGGCGACCCCAAATCAGGACCTTTTATCAACGGGATCCTGGACGGTATCGCCGCAAAACAGAGTCTGAGCCCAAAGGAAGCATCGAAAAATCTCTAAAACTCTGAACCGGATTCAGCACAGTTTATGACGGACTATCAACCGCAGCCCATTGAAGCAAAGTGGCAGAAGGCATGGGAAGACAAACAGCTCTTCCAGGCTGTTGCCGATCCCAAAAAAGAAAAATACTACGTCCTGGAGATGTTTCCCTACCCCTCCGGCAAAATCCATATGGGCCACGTCCGGGTGTACACCATCGGAGACGTCATCGCCAGGCATAAGCGAATGCGGGGCTTCAACGTCCTGCATCCCATGGGCTGGGACGCCTTCGGCCTGCCCGCGGAGAACGCGGCCATCAAAAACGGCATCCATCCCGCCAAATGGACCTACGCCAACATCGACGAGATGCGTTCCCAGCTCAAAAGCCTCGGATTCTCCCTGGATTGGGACCGGGAGTTCGCGACCTGCGATACAAGCTATTATGCCTGGGAGCAGCTGTTTTTCCTCAAATTCTGGGAGAAGGGCCTGGTCTACCGCAAAAAGGCCCCGGTGAACTGGTGTCCGGACTGCAACACGGTGCTGGCCAATGAGCAGGTGGAGGACGGCGTCTGCTGGCGCTGCAGCACCGAGGTCGAACACAGGGAGCTCTCCCAGTGGTTTTTGCGCATCACCGCCTATGCGGACGAACTCCTGAGTTACCTGGACAAACTGCACACGGCCTGGCCCGAGCGGGTGCGGATCATGCAGGAGAACTGGATCGGACGCAGCGAAGGCGCGGAAATCGATTTCCGGGTAGCGGACCGGGAGGAAAACATCCGGGTCTTCACCACCCGGCCGGATACTCTGTTCGGGGCGACCTTCATGAGCCTGGCCCCGGAGTATCCTCTGCTGGACACCCTGATCCAGGGCCGGCCGGAAGCAGGCCGGGTCAGGGACTTTGTGCAGCAGATGCGCAAAACCGAGCATATCGAGCGCGCGGCCGCAGACCAGGAAAAACAGGGGGTCTTCACCGGGGCCTATTGCCTCAATCCCTTGAGCAATGAAAAAATGCCGATCTATGTGGCCAATTTCGTGCTCATGGAATACGGCACCGGCGCCGTCATGGCGGTCCCGGCCCATGACCAGCGGGATTTTGAATTCGCCGAAAAATACGGGCTCCCCATCCGGACGGTCATCGAACCCGAGGGAGCGAAAGCCCAGGCACCGGACCAGGCCTATACCGGCCCGGGCCGCATGCTCCGCTCCGGCGACTTGAACGGCCTGGACAGCGAACAGGGAAAACGCCGGATCATCAAACGGCTGGAGGCCATGGGCCGCGGCAAAAAAACCGTCACTTTCCGGCTCAGGGACTGGAACATTTCCCGGCAGCGCTACTGGGGGGCGCCGATCCCCATAGTGTATTGCGAGGCCTGCGGCACCGTCCCCCTGCGCCCTGAAGATCTGCCCGTGGAGCTGCCCCTGGATGTGGCCACCAATCCTGACGGACGCTCCCCGCTGCCGGACTTCGATCCCTTTGTGCAGACCGTGTGTCCCAGATGCCAGGGACCGGCCAGGCGGGAGACCGACACCATGGATACCTTTATGGAGTCCAGCTGGTATTTTGCCAGATACACCGACGCCCATCTGGACAGCGCTCCGTTTTCCCCGGAAGCCCTGCACTACTGGATGCCTGTGGATCAATATATCGGGGGCATCGAGCACGCCATCCTGCACCTGCTCTACGCCCGTTTCTTTACCAAGGCCTTGCGGGATCTGGGCTATTTCAGCATCGACGAACCCTTTTCCCATCTTTTGACCCAGGGCATGGTCCTCAAGGACGGGGCCAAGATGAGCAAATCCAAGGGCAACATCGTGGACCCCGGGGAGATGCTCGCCCGCTTCGGGGCCGATACCACCCGGCTGTTCACCCTGTTCGCGGCCCCGCCGGAACGGGACCTGGACTGGAACGACCAGGGGGTTGAAGGGGCGCACCGCTTTCTGCACCGCCTGTATCGCCTGGGTGAAGAGCTCCGGCCCTTTCTCACGCCGACGGAGCCCTGCCGGCCCATGGACGGGGACGGCCTGTCCGCCGCGGCCCGCCGGCTGCGGCGCAAGGAACACCGGACCCTGCTCAAAATCACCAGGGATATTGAGGAGTTCTTTCAATTCAATACAGCTGTGGCCGCGGTCATGGAACTGGTCAACGAAATCAACGCCCTGAAAGCCGAACTCCTAAAAGATGCCCCGGGCCGCCGGGTCCTTTCCTCGGCCTGGGCCTCGGTACTGGTCTTCCTTTATCCCATGACCCCGCACATCTGTGAAGAACTATGGGAAAAAACCGGCTTTGCCGCCGAGCTTTTCGTCATGTCCTGGCCGGAGCACGACCCCGCGGCTCTGGAACAGGACGAGGTCCTGGTCGTGGTCCAGGTCAACGGCAGATTGCGGGGCAAAATCTCTGCTCCGGCGGATGTTGATCAGGAACAGCTCAAACAGATGGCCATGGAGATTGAAAATGTCCAAAAGCATATTCAGGGAAAACCCATCAAAAAGATGGTCGCGGTCCCGGGGAAACTGGTCAATATTGTGCTCTAAGGCCGCCCCGCTGGCCGCCCTTGCCCTCTGTCTGGCCGTTGTTCAGGGCCTGCTCGGCTGCGGCGGCTACACCTTCAGCGCCAAGACGCCCTATGAGCTGCCGGACGCTGTCAACACCCTCTACCTGGGCCGCGTTGACAATCCAAGCATCGAAACCTGGCTCGAACCCAAGCTCCGCAATGAACTCCGGGATGAATTGACCCGGCGCGGCAACATCGCCTGGGCGGACAAGCAGGAAGCCGGGGGCCGTCTCGAACTCACGATCCACAATTTTCGAAGCAGCGCCAAGCTGGAGGACCCCCGGGAAACCACGGTCCGTTCTGAAATGATCCTCAGGATGGAGCTCAAACTCTTTGCTGAAAAAAGCCGGGAACAGCTCGCCGGCAGCGGCCTGGTCACCGCCCGGGAATCCTTTAATCCCCGGGATAGAGGCAATGAGCTCCAGACCCGGGACCGGGTCGTGAAACTGGCGGTGGAACTCGCGGTCCAACGTCTCAATCAAAATTTTTGACGCAGAAGGATATTGCTTGAGCCGTCCCGGATTTTGCTTTTGCCTGTGCCCGGACAGCGAACTGATCATCCGGCATATTCAGTCCCTGCTGCGGCAACAGCCGGAAACCTGGCGGATGAAGATGTTCTGGGCTGATGAGGAACTCCCGGACGCCTTCTGGGAAGCCCTGTCCTTGACCGGACTGCTGGGACACTCCCAGGCCGTTGTGCTGCGCAAGGCAGAATCGCTGCTCAGCGCGGACTGGAAGAAATTCAATCCGGTCTTGAATCGCTTCAGACCCCAGGTCTGGCCTTTTTTTTGCCTGGAACAGGCCTGGTCCAAAGGCCAGGCCAAAATTCCCGCCTCCCTGCAAAAACAAACATTCTTCCGCCTGGCAAAACGCAGGGAATGGATCTGGCAATCCCCGGGGATCAACCGGCAGACCCTCAGAGAACATCTAAAAGCCTGGGCCCGTTCCCTGAACAAGACCTTTTCCCGGGAGGCTCTGGCCCTGGCTGAAAACATCATGCCCCAGGACGGGGCCGGCCTGAAGAATGAGCTGGGCAAACTGGAGCTTCTGGTTGCTGAGGCGCCTGAAATCACGCCCCGTCACCTGCAGGCCGTCTCCTTTCAGCCGGACATGGATTCCTTCGCCTTTTTGAAGGCCCTGCAGTCCCCGTCCGACAAAACGGCTCTCTGGCGAAAACTCCTCCGGGATCAGCTCGATTCCAGCCGGGAAACGGCCCTGCCCTTTCTCGGCCTGATGCTCTGGGAAGCCAGGCAGCTCTGGCAGCTGGCCGCGGGGGATGCCGACAAAGTCACACTTCCGCCGCAGGTCAAAAAGGACAAGGCCCGCATGGCCCAAAAGATGGGACTCAAAAAAATCGCCCTTGTCTGGTCCCTGGTCATGGAGGCCGAAGCCGGCATCAAATCAGGAACGGCTTCCAGCAATCAGGCCATGGAAATGCTCATCAGCAGGCTCATGAACGTCTTTGCACCTTAAGACTTATCGGTTAATATCCGTCAAAAAATACATAATAAGGTGATGCCCCGAAGCAGTTGAAGTTTTTGTGAAAGAAATTGGAAATTTGATGAGGCGTTATAGAACACTCTGCTTTTCTGCATTCTTTTCTTGCCAATTTCCAATTTCGAATTTCTA
>JAABTT010000111.1 GCA_011389765.1 Desulfohalobiaceae bacterium S24
TTTGTACAGTTTATACAGTTAGTACGGTTAATCCCGAATCGAAATCGAAATCGTCATCGAAATCGCTATGCTGATATCACATTGAACAAGAAGTTGAAGAGGTTGAAGAGTTGAGGAAGTTATTCCTCGTATCTTTTCAAGTAATTGCTAAAGCCGCGCACAGCAGCGCGGATTTGAATCTTCATGCCCAAGCATCTTCTGCCTTTGAATCTTTTCTACAACCGTGAACTGTGAACCGTGAACCTCTTTAACCCTGGAAGCTCCCCTTCTGCAACCGTGAACCGTGAACCCAGAACCGTGAAACCTTATATACTGATCCAATTTTGGTTTTTGAAACAAAGACTGATTGTCCTTTGATTTCAACGACAGAATCCTGAAAAAGGTAAGTTGGAGCAGTATATTACCAGATCGTTTTCACCTGAACCTGCTTGTTGGGCAGGCAGCGAAAATCCAGATGGACCCCCATCTGCTCAAAGAAGCGCAGGCACTGGATATCGTCCCGGCTTAAGGCAATATGGTCGCAAACCTGCTGCTTGCCCAATTCATAATGAATATTGCCGATGTTCAATTGCGTGAAATGCAGGCCGGACTGCAGGGCCTGCCTGGCATCGGAACAGGAATCAAAGATGATTAAAAAGGTCTTGCCGTTTCCCTCGTTCCAAATGGAATTCAAGGTTTCCAGGGAACGCTGCACAGAGCAGAACTGGAGCCTGATCCCCTTGGGGACGGCCAGTCTGATGATTTCCTGCTGCAGCTCGTCCCGGGCGAGCCGGTCGTTGGACACGACAATAGCCCCCACATTGAGATGGGGCAGCCAATTCTCAACGATCTGTCCATGAATGAGACGGTTGTCCACTCTGATCCACAGCTTCGGCATCATCCCCCCTGCTTTTTCCCCACTTTCCGTTTCAAAACCTCTCCCGCGACCACGATGCCTTGCCGGCCGGCGGTTTTCGCTTCCAGGGCCAATTGCTCCAAGGAGGTCTCTCTCGAACCAAGAATTTTTAACAGCATGGGCATGTTCGCCCCGCTTATCACTTCGACCCGGGTCGTCTTCAAGAGGGAAAGGCTGAGATTGCTGGGCGTGCCCCCGAACATATCCGTCAGGATGATCACCCCGTCGCCGTCTTCCACCTCTTTGACCCCGGATTCGATGGCTTCAAATATCTCCTGCATGGACTGTTGGTTATTGACGGAGATCGACAAACAGCCTTTTTGGTCGCCGAGAATGCCCTCGGCGGCCCGCATCAGCGCTTCACCAAAATCCAAGTGTGTAACAAGCAGCACACCGAGCATTGCAGGCTCCCGGTCTGAAATCCATGCCGGACAAGGATTTCAAGTACAAAGGTTACAAGATTGCCGGGCCGTCCGGCTGTTCCCTCAGCCCAACTCCAAATGCTTATGCTCCAGAGAGGCGGAGTAGAGTTCTTCTTTCAAGGCCGAATAAAGGCGCTCGGCCACGGCCACGGAGCGGTGCCGCCCCCCTGTGCAGCCAAAGGCGAGGGTCATCCGATAGCGGCCTTCCTGGGCATACAGGGGCAGAACATACAAGAGAAAATCCGAAAATTTTTTCATAAAGGTCCGGCCCGGATCAGTGCTCAGGATATAGTCTGCAACAGCAGCGTCAAGTCCGGACAGGTCCTTGAGCTCCTCCACAAAATAGGGATTCGGCAAAAAGCGGAGATCAAAAACCAGATCCGACTCCTTGGGGATCCCGAACTTGAATCCGAAGGAAACCACATGCAGGCGCAAGCCGTAGGCCGGTTCATCAAAAAAGAGCCAGAGTTCCTGCAGGTGCCGCCGCAGGTCGTGAATGGAAAAATCAGAGGTGTCAATCACGCGTTCCGCATCCTTGAAGAGCGGCTCGAGCAGCTTTCGTTCCTTCTCCAGGGCCTCATCCAGCCCCATGTCGCCTGACTCCAGGGGATGCGGGCGTCTGGTTTCAGCATACCGCCGCATCAGGATGTCCTTCCCGGCAATCAGAAAAAAAATCCGGGCCTGGATTTTCTCTTCAGCCAGCCAATGAAGGGTCTGCTGCCAGTGCAGTATAAAATCGGGCTGGCGGATATCCATCCCCAAAGCCAGTCCTCGAAAATCCCGGGGATTCTCGGTGATGAGCAGGCTGACCAGCCTGGTCACCATTCCCGCGGGGAGGCCGTCTACACAAAAGAAGCCCAGATCCTCAAAAATTTTCAAGGCCGTACTTTTCCCGGAGCCGGAAAGTCCGCTTAAAATAATCACAGGGAACTGAGCCCACCCAGACACAGCCATCATTTTTCCCCTTCCCAGCGTTTTGGACGCAACAAACAGTCAGGCCCGGAGACGAGCCCGGTTCAAACTGTTGGAACACAAAATATGAGCATATCCAAGAACGGGCTCGGGCATTCCTGGATTTCAGATGGACCCCAGCAGTTTCGCCAGGCCGTCCCGGCTGTCGGCCTGGAGAAAGTCCCGGCGGAAATCAGGATCCTTGAGCAGTCTGGAGATCTGGGCCAAAATTCGCAGATGCAGCCCGGCCACATTTTCCGGGGCCAGAACCAGAAAAAAAATCCGACAGGGCTTGGCATCCAGGGCGGCAAAATCAATGCCGCTCTCGCTGCGGGCGGCCACTACAAAGATATCGCTGAGCTCTTCCATCTTGCCGTGAGGAATCGCCACGCCGTCCCCGATCCCCGTGCTCCCGAGGCTTTCCCGCTCCAATAAAACGGCATGGGCCCTTTCCAGATCCAGGTCCGCTGTTTTTTTCTGCAAGGGGACCAGCATCTCTTTCAGCACGGCTGATTTGGTGGTTCCCTTCAAATCATGTACAAGCAAATCCGGGTCGAAATAATCTGAGAGCTGCATGTCTTACATCCCCGGGTCGATGAGTCCATAATCACCGCTTAATCTGGTATAGACCACATTCACCCTGTTTGTATCCGCATTAAAAAAAACAAGAAATTCATAATCCGAGGTCTGCAGCCTCTCCACGGCCTCATCAATATCCATGGGCTTGGCTTCAAAACGATCCGTCCGAACGATTCGAGGCGCCTCCGGGTCGGACGGCGACTCCGATTCTGCCGTAGCCGGGGACTGTCCGCTGCGGTTTCTCCTTTTCTCTTTCTGCTTGTTTCTGGCTTTTTTCAATTGCGTTTCAATCTTATCTAAAACCACATCAATGGTGGAATACATGTCATTGGTCTCCTCCTGGGCGGAGATATGAACGCTGTCGGCGTCCATGATCACTTCAGCCATCTGTCGAAACTTTTCCACTTCCAAATTGATCTTGATACTCGCATTGGCAGAGTTTCTCACATATTTTTCGAGTTTCGCAAATCTGCTTTCAGCGTACTGCTTGAGATGGTCCGAAGGGTCAAAGCTTTTGAAATTGAAAATGATTTCCATACACCCTCCTGTGCTAAAAATTCAAAGCAGGTCCTTAGTGCCGTATCGGCTGATCTCTGTCATAGAAAACAAGTAAATGTGTTGCTCCGAAGCAGTTGAAGTCCTTGTCGAATATGGTTCACGGTTTGAAGAGGAAGATATTCGGAAAATACATTCCGGCTCAGGCTTTCAGACTCTTTCGTTGTTTGGATGAAGGAATTTTCAAGTGAACCCGATACTTGGCCACGGTCCGTCTGGCAATTTGCACATCAAGCTCTTTCAGCAGCAATTCGACGATTTTTTCGTCACTCAAGGGTTTCCGGTGGTCTTCGGCCGCAACCAGACGTTTGATGGCCAGTCTGATGCTTTCCGAAGAAATATGCGCCCCATTGCCGGTGGCCAACCCGCTGCCAAAGAAAAATTTCAGATCGAAAATCCCGAAAGGCGTGGAGACATACTTGCTGGTGGTGATCCGGCTCACGGTTGATTCGTGGACCCCCACGGCTCCGGCTACATCCTTAAGGACCATGGGCTTTAAATACTGCGGACCCTTTCGGAAAAATTCCGCCTGATACTCCACAATATATTCCAAGACCTTGTACAGAGTCTTTTGCCGCTGCTGCAGGCTTTTGACCAGCCACTCTGCCTCCTGCAGCTTATTCTTCAGATACTCCGCCGCGCCGGGATCCTGATTTTTTTCCAGGTAGGAGGCGTTGATCTGCAAATCCGGCAGGCCCTCATCATTGAGCAGGATATTGAAGTCGTCGTCAAATTGAAAGACAAAAGCATCCGGGCTGATATAGATGACCTCCTCGTCGCTGAACCCCATGCCCGGCCTGGGATCCAAGCTTTTGATGGTCTCAAGGCAGGTCTGAAGCCGCTCCGGATCTTCCTGGAACTCTTGAACCAGCTCTTTAAAGCGGCCGTTCTCGATATCCGGCAGATGATCCCGGATGAGCCGGACCAGAAGAGGATCGTCCAGCCCATGGAATCCGGCCTGGACAAGCAGGCATTCCTGAACGCTGCGGCCGGCGATGCCCACCGGGTCAAACAACTGGATCTCCCCCAGGACCTGCTCGACTTCTTCCGGAGAGGCCCCGGCCTGCTCGCCTATTTCCTGCGCCGTGCTGCGCAGATAACCGTCTGAGCTCAAATTACCGATAATGACCTCTCCGATTTTCTTCTGGCGGGTATCCAGATCGGACAAGGACAACTGCCAGTGCAGATGGCTCTCCAGGGAGGGCTTATTCGCGTGAAAATTTTCCAAAGTTCCGGTTCTTTCCTGAAAATCTTTCTCTTTGGCCTGCCTGGACCGGCTGGAAAAAACCCCCAGATAATCGTCCCACTCCGCGTTTTTCAACAAACCTTTTTCCTGAACATCGATCCGCTGAAGACCCTCTTGCTCCCGAACAGGCGGGCTCTGCTCCTCCCCCGCAGCCGGCACCTGCCGCTCTTCTAAAAGCGGATTCTCCACAAGGGCCTGCTGAATGCTCTCCAGGAGCTCCTGCTTGGAAAGCTGCAGCAGCTTGATGGCCTGCTGCAGCTGCGGGGTCATGACCAGCTGTTGGATCAGTTTTAAATTCTGCGTGAACTGAAGGCTCATAACTGGAAACCTTCCCCAAGGTAGACCTGTCTGGCTTTTGGATCAGCTGCAATCTCCCCAGGCGTGCCTTCGAGAATAAGATGCCCTTCATGAACCAGGTAGACCCGGTCACAGATATCCATGGTTTCCCGTACATTGTGGTCGGATATCAATACGCCGATCCCTTTTCCTTTAAGATCGGTGATGATCGACTGGATATCGTCCACTGCCAGGGGATCGATCCCGGCAAAGGGTTCGTCCAGAAGGATAAATCTCGGATTCTGGATCAGAGAGCGGGCGATTTCCAGCCGCCGCCTTTCCCCCCCTGACAGCGACACCGCCTTTTGGCGCTCCAGCCTGGCTATGCCCAGTTCCTTCAGAAGGCGGTCCGCCTGCGCCTTTTTCCGTTTTCGATCCAGAGGGGTGTACTCCAGGATGATTTCAAGATTCTGCCGCACCGTCAATTTCTGAAAGACCGAACTCTCCTGGGGAAGGTAGCTCAAGCCGTATCGCGCCCGGCGGTGCAGGGGCCAGTGACTGATATCCCGATCATCAACAAGGATGTTGCCGGTATTCGGTTTGATGATGCCCACCAGCATATAAAAGGTGGTGGTTTTCCCGGCCCCGTTCGGGCCAAGCAGTCCGATCACTTCCCCCTGCTTCAAACTCAAATGGACATTCTTGACCACGACCTTCCGGCCATACTGTTTTTGCAAATTTTGAGCCTGCAGGCAGACCATTACTCCTCGTCCTTGGTGGAATAAAACACGGCATTCACCTGTTTGTCCTCACTGCTGTAAATCTCCGACCGTTTCTCCTCCAGATAAAAAACAACCTTCTCCCCCTGGATTTCATTCAATCCTTCCTTCAGCATGACGCCTCCCTTGAGGGTAAGCACCCGGGAGGAGGCCTCATACACCGCTTCTTCGCTTTCTGCCTGACGGCCTTCCATTTTTAGACGGACCGCCTCCCGGGCCACAATTTTATCAATGCCCGGATTTTCCCGGGAGTTGTCATTCCCTGCTTTTTTTTCCACCAGAAAAACCTGCATTCTTTGGCACCAGAGCTGGAAATCGGGTCGGACCACATGCACATCCCCAAAAAATTCGACTTTTTTCGAGGCCTGGTTGTACATGAGTTTTTGGGAGGTGATCCGGGTCGGCTCTTCACCTTCAAGTCCCAGCTCGAGTTCCTCCGCGGCGGCTGCTGCCAAGCAAAACCATAAGCATCCGCTCATGACCGCCAAAAACACCATCCCGAACCGGGCCGGCCGGGCACTCGGACCCTGGGCCGTATTTTTCATATATCCCATGCTCTGTACTCCTCGTTCCGGCATCCCGGCATTGGTCTGAAATTTCAGTGCCCTTTCCAGGGAGCGACAATATTTACAAGCTTTTGGACATGTTGTTGTGAATTGTTTGCAAATCGAGGTTTCAGGTTTCAGGTGTCAGGTGTCAGATTTTAAGGCATGGATATTGCAAATCTTTTCTTTCCCTCGTATGAAACTTGATTTTTCTTTCTCCGTCACCCCGGCGTAGGCCGGGGTCCAGCTCTTACATTTTCAGTCTGGATTCCGGCCTACGCCGGAATGA
>JAABTT010000112.1 GCA_011389765.1 Desulfohalobiaceae bacterium S24
CCTGGTGGCCTTCGGCTCCAGCTATCCCCAGGCCCAGGCCGCCTTCGAGAACATCGGGGCCGAAGTGGAAAAGGCCTTTCCCGAGGTTCCGGTCCGCTGGGCCTACACCTCGAAAATCATCCGCCATAAACTGGCCAAGGAAGGGACGCAGCTCGACTCCGCAGCCATGGCCCTGGCCCGGATGATGGATGAGGACTTTACCCATGTGGCGGTGCAGTCTCTGCACACCATTGGCGGGGCGGAATTTCACGATCTTCACAGCATTGTCAATGGCTTTGAATCCATGGCCGGCGGGTTTCAAAAGATCCTGCTCGGCTATCCCCTGCTGGCGGCCTCCCATGACCTGGAGGCGGTTCGGGAGGCCATGCTGGCCAATATCCCGGATGAACGGCAGCCGGATGAGGCGGTGATCTTCATGGGCCACGGCACCCACCATCCGAGCAATGCCTTTTACCAGGCCATGGCCTACGAGTTCCAGCGCCAGGATCCCAATGTCTATGTCGGCACGGTGGAAGGCGCTCCCAGCCTAAAAGACATCCTGGTCGAACTCGAGGCCAAGGAAACGGACACGGCCTGGCTCATGCCTTTCATGTCCGTGGCCGGGGACCATGTACGCAACGACATGGCCGGAGACGAGCCCGATTCCTGGACCTCGATCCTGGCTGAAGCCAGCATCGAGACCGAGACAATGCTCAAGGGCACGGCCGAGTTCGACAATATCGTAAACATCTGGGTTGATCACCTCAGGGGGGCTTTTTCACATTTCGATTAGCATCACGAGGCAGAAGGGTTTACGAACAGTCATGGGCACAGCATTGGCAAGAAACAGGAATAGCAGGGATCGTTTTCACAGGGGATGATGACAGGCAACACGTCTTTGGGCGCTCTGCACCGGTTTGGTAAAGGCCTGCCGGCAGACCGGCTGCGCCCGGCTGCAGCGCAGCGCAAAGGAACAGCCCTGTTCAACACGGCCCGCCTCCCCGGCAGGGTTCAGGGCCATTTTGCCTCCGGCCCCCTCCAGCAGGCTTTGGGTATAGGGATGGGCCGGCCGCTCAAGGACCTGGGCGGCCGGGCCCGTCTCCACGAGATGCCCGGCCAGCATGACCCCGCTTCGATCCCCGATCTTTCTGGCCACCCCCAGGTCATGGGTCACAAAGAGCATGGTCAGTCCCTTTTCAATCTGAAGATCGAGCATCATCTTGAGCACCTTGGCCTGAACACTGGGATCCAGGGAACTGGTGGGCTCATCCGCCACCAGGAGGGAGGGATTGGTCACCAGAGCCCGGGCGATGCAGACCCGCTGCAGCGCCCCCATGTTCAACTCATGGGGATAGCGCTTGAGAAAGCCGGGCTCCGTGGACAGATGAACGTCTTTGAGGGCCTCGCGCACCAGTGCTTTCAGATCCTCTTTGCTCTGGACCTGTTTCTGGATGCGCAGGGGCTCGGCCACCATCTCCAAAACCGAAAAACGATGACTCACGGCCTGAGCCGGGTCCTGATGCACCACCCCGATCTTTTGGGCCAGGGAGCGATAGTCTGTTCTGATCCAGGGCTCCATGTCCCGGCCTTCAAAAAAACGCCTCCCCTGATCCGGGGGCAGAATCCCTGCCGCGATCATGGCCAGGGTGCTTTTCCCGGAACCGGATTCCCCCACCAGACAGAAGGTCTCCCCGGCTTTTAAGGAGAGATCGGTCCCCTGCAGGGCCCTGACCCCGCCGTATTGCTTGGCGACCTGCTCCAGCACAAGGGCGGTCACAATCCCCTCGCGGAGACAGCGGACCTGATGATCCCCCACCCGCAGGAGGGGCACGTCCTGTCCTGCACATTCGGCCACGGCCTGGGTGCAGCGCTCCCGGAACAGACAGCCGCTCGGGGGAACATGACCGTCCTCGTGCCCGGCCTCCCGGCCCACGATATGGGAATGGGGCCGGACTCCCCCGTTGTGTTCCCGGTGGCGGTGCAGGACCCGGTAGAATGCGTCCCCTCGGATGCCCCCCAGTTCCCGATGGGTGTCCAGACCGGGATAGGAGCGCCCCAGAGCCAGGGTGTAGGGATGATCCGGCGCTGGAAAGAGGTCGCGGGCCGGCAGGATTTCCATGACCTGGCCGAGATAGAGTATCAGGACGTTGTCAGCAACCCGGGCCGCCAGATCCAGATCATGGGTGATGAGCAGCAGGGCCTTGCCCCGCTCTCTGGCCCGGCACATGATCCGTCCCATCAGGCCCTTGCTCATGGCGTCCAGGGCCGCGGTGGGTTCGTCCAGGATGACCATCTCCGGATCCAGGATAAAGGCCATGGCCAGCAGGCAGCGCTGCAGCTCGCCGCCGCTGAGCTCATGGGGAAAGCGCCGTCCCAGGGCCGGATCCAGCTCCAGGCCCTGCAGGGCCTGTTCAGCCTGTCTGCGGGCCTCTGCTTTGGCCAGGCCCTGCTTGTGGATGAGCGGCTCAGCCAGCTGATCCACAATCCGATGCACCGGATTCAGATTCTCGGCCCCATTTTGAAAGAGCATGGCCACTCTGGACCAGCGCACGGTGTTGAAGACGCTTTCCGGCTGTCCCACCAGTTCCCTCTGATCCAGCTCGATGCTGCCCTGCACCCGGGCATCTTCAGGCAGAAGCCCCATCACGGCCTTGCCCAGGGTGGTTTTGCCGGAGCCGGATTCCCCGACCAAAGCGGTGATCCGGCCCGGAGCCAGCTCCAGGCAGACCTTGTCCAGGGCCAGAAGCTGGTGTTCCTCTGCGCTGTAGAGCACGCTCAGTTCTTGAATGACACAGTTCACAGGGCTTCCTTCAATCGTGGATCAAAGACTTTTTCCAGGCTCACGGCCAGAAAGGTCACGCACATGATGAGCAGGCTCAGACAGAGAATAGGCGGCAAGAGCCAGCTCCACCAGATATCCAGGTAATAATACTCCAGGGCCTGGCTGATCATCATGCCCAAAGACTTGCGTCCGGGATCGAACAGGCCCAGAAAACTCAGGGAGGCCTCCATGAAAATGGCCATTCTGGCCTTGGAGGCAAAGCCGATGCAATACAAGGGGAAAAGCTCCGGCAGCAGATGCCGGCGGAGGATATACAGGCTTGAAGCCCCCATCTGTCTGGCTGCACCGATATGCAAACGGCCTTTCAAAACCAGGGTCTGGGCCCGGATGACCTTGGCGATGCTCGGCCAGGTCAAAGCAGCCAGGACCAGGGCCAGAAACAGGGGCGAAGGCCGGAAAAAGGCCGCCATAAGGATGAGGATCATGACCGCAGGAATGGCCATGAGCACCTCGGCGATCCGCATCAGAAGAACATCGAGCAGCCCCCTGAACCAGGCGCAGGCCAGCCCCGCCCCCACGCCGAAAAGCAGGCTGACACCGGCCGCCAGCAACCCGAAGGCAAGGGTATTCCCAAGCCCCTTCAGCAGTTCGGCAAAGATGTCCATGCCCCCGTCGTTGACCCCCAGCCAATGCTCGGCGGACGGGGGGCTCAAGGGCTGAAAACGCATGTCATGGGGGTCAAACGCAGTAAGCCAGGGCCGGGCCGCCAGCAGAAAGGCAAACAGAAACATGAGCACCGCCCCGGTCAAAAACCAGGGATCCCGGATGAGCCGCCGGCCGAGTTCACGATGCATGTTTCATCCTGGGATCCAGCCGGATATAGACGGCTTCCAGCGCCAGATTCACCAAAAGAACCAGCAGCGATGAAAACAGGACAATGCCCTGGACCAGGGGCAGATCCCGCATGGCAATGGCATTGAACAACAAGGTCCCCAGTCCGGGATAGGCAAAAAGGGTCTCCACCACCAGGGCCCCGGTGAGCATAAAGGCAAGACGCAGCCCGAAACGGGTCACCAGAGGCAGCAGGGCGTTTCTGGCAGCGTGGGCGTAGCGCACCCGCAGGGGCGGTAGGCCCTTGGCCCGGGCGGTTTCCAGGAACCGGGACTTGAGGATCATGACCATACTTCCACGGGTCAGCAGAAAATTGCCTGGAAAATAGGCCAGAAACAAGGTGCTAAAGGGCAGAATTAGGTGCTGCAGGACATCCAGAACCTGTCTGACCGGGGACTGATCCGCATAGGCGGTCTCGGCTCCGGAAGCTGGGAACCAGCCCAGATGCAGGGCGAAAACAAGCAGCAGGAGCACCCCGGTCCCCAGTTCCGGGATGCCCTGGAGCACGGTCATCAGGCCCACCCCGGCTTTTTCAGCTGTCCCCCCCCGCCTCCAGGCCGTCTCGACTCCGGCGACAAATCCGGCCAGCATGGAAAAAAGATGCGCCCCGCCCATGAGCAGCAGGGTCCAGGGCAGTGCCTTGAGGATCAGACTGGAAACAGGCTCCAGAAAGGCATAGGAATGCCCCCAGCTCAGTCTGAAGAAATCAAGCAGATACCCGCCAAATCCGTCCTCCTGAGTATAGAAGGCCTTCAGCTCCTGCTCCTGCTCTGCATTGAGGGTGACCTGGGAGCTGGAATACATGGCCGTGACGAAATCCCCGGGCAGGAGCCGGGGCAGCAGGTAGCTGGCGTAGAGCATGAGCAGCGCCGCCAGGCAATAGGACAGGACACTGTATCTGCGGCTGTTTGTCTGCATATCACTGAATCAAAGACATCTTGTTCTGGGGGATGGGAATGCCCTTGCTGATGCCCCCCGGGGTATAATACCACTCGATGCCCTTGTCCGGATTGTAGGCGGCATAGGTGTCCGGATAGTACAGGGAAATGGCCGGCAGTTCCCGGGCGTAGACCGCCTGGATGCGCTGCACGATCTGCCGGCGCTTCTCTCTGTCCATTTCCAGCATCTGGGCCTCCATCAAGCGGTTCAACTCCGGACAGGCATCATAGCGGGCGCTGTTCACGGAGCCTGCCCCGTAGTGGGACGAGATCATCTCGTTCAAGATCTTCGGATCTCCGGCAATGCCTCCATGGCCGGAGACAGCCAGGTCAAAATCCCAGTTTCTGACCCTGGTGTCGGTGGTAGCCTGCTCCAGATTGACCATCTCCACCTTGATGCCCGCGGCCTCAAGCTGCTGCTTGAGGACCTCCCCGTCACGATCCGCCACATTCTGCCCGCCCACCGCGATATTTGAGATGAGTAGCTCGACCTTCAGCGACTCGCCGTTCTTGTGATACCGGCCCGCCTCACCCCGGGTGTAGCCCATGGCCTCAATCAATTCCCGGGCTTTCCCGGGATTCTGTTCATAGGACGGGGTCTCCGGATTATACATTGCATGGTCGATGGACAGCAGGCCATAGGAGGCCGGGGTCCCGAATCCCCGGTGCGCCCTGTCGATGATCTGCTGTCGGCTGATGGCATAGGCCAGGGCCTGCCGGAAGCGCCGATCCTGAAAGGGTTCTTTGCGGTGATTGATCATGAGTTTTTTGTTCCAGACCCGTTCATCCCGGATGATCTTCAGGCCTTTGTTCTTGAGGGGTGTAACCATATCCGGCTGAATGCCGGCCAGATCAACCTGTCCCGAGCGCAGTGAGATCATGGGCTGTCCTGTGCGCACATAAATGAGCCGATCAGCCCGGGGCCGACCCTGGTAATAATCTGTAAAGGCCTCATAGAGATAGGTGCCCTGGGCTTTATTGAAGTCCTGGAAGGTATAGGGGCCGCTGCCGATAAAGGCCTCCGGCTCTGTGTAGCGGGCCGGCTCCTGCACTGATTCCCAGATATGGCGGGGCAGGATGGGCATGGTGCCCCCGATATCGGACAGAAAGGGGGAATAGGCCTTTGCAAGCCTGATGACAACTGTGTGTGGATCTTTGACTTCGGCCCCGCGCAGCGCATCCAGGCTGATCCAGCGATAGGGATGCTCTTGAAAGTAGGCGATGCTGAAGGCCACATCCTCGGCAGTCAAAGCCTGACCGTCATGCCATCTCGCCTTGGGATTGAGCTTGAAGGTAAAGGCCAGTGTCTCCGGGTCAAAAGACCAGGATTCGGCCAAAGCCGGGACATAGCCTGTCTTGTCCTTCCAGACCAGGGTGTCGAAGACCCAGCTCATCCGGATGTATCCCGGTCCGCGGGGGTAATGGCAGTAGGGATTGGGAGAGCCCCAGTCCCCTTTGCGGTCTGCGATGCGCAGCTCCTGAACCTGCCCGGCGCCTGCAGACAGAGGGACGCAGGTCCAGGCGAGCAGTGCCGTCATGCCCAGGACACCAATTTTCCGGAAAAATTTCCAAAAGACGAAAAAAAACTCCATACCGGCTCCTTTTGGGAAGGGGTCAAAGTGGCACAAAAAAATATTTTCTTAACGCTTCATGTTACGAATGTCAAAAAAATATTACAAACTCTATTTGTGCTGCATTGCGCTAAACCCGGCCTGGTGGCTCAAAAAAATATTTCATGTAACTTCAGAGCTCTTTACAGTAAGCAAAAATTTGTTGTCATTTTTGGACACTTCGTGATATTTTTTGCCTCTTTTTGAGGTTTCAGCCTCCGGCCCGGAGGGATGTCTGGTTTCAGGTTTCAGTTTGCGGATTTTGCCTTTCCTCGTATGAAACTTCAGCTGATGCCACGAACCGATCACAGAGCTCTCT
>JAABTT010000113.1 GCA_011389765.1 Desulfohalobiaceae bacterium S24
GGCAGCGGAACACCGGTCAGGTGAGAAAAATGTTATGGCCCTTCTGTTTCAACATTATCAAATACTCTTTTAAATGAATCTGTTATTTCAGGGATCTCTTTCAATTTTTCGTCAGGAGGTGGACAACCAATTTTATGAACCGCCAGATCCTCACACATTTCATATATTTTATTAGCGTTCTCCGGGTCGTTCTCCGGGGTCGGACCCACGCAAGGCACTCATTTACCGAGAAAAAGCTGCCATGGAAGCCCTTTTTTACTGCTTAGGACCTCAATTTCACACCCAAAATGAGGGTTGTAAGCAGCAACCGGTTCCTGGAGTAAACATGCAGTTCCAGATGAATTCTCCCTTGATGCTGCGGTAAGTGGCCCTGACTCCAAGTCGTTTCTTCACCGCCTCAACGAATTGAAGCCAGCGGTAATGCCAACTGCAAAGCCCGACCCCGGTCCAATCTGATGGCCCCTTTCTGTCGGGAGCTCACTTACCTTTAAAATGACAACTCCAAACTCACGACACAATGTCGCAAAAAGTGTCGCAAGCGGCAATTTAGCCTCGCCGTAATCCTTGCTCGCGACACTGTGTCAGATGAAATGTCGCTAACCCCTGGGGTATCTGGGGTCAGACCCGCGCAAGTCATTAATATTCCGAAAAAAGGGTTCCCAGGAAGCCTGTTTTCAGTGCTTAAATCATCCATTTCATACCCATAATGGGCTTGTAAGCAGCAGCCGGTTCCGGAGTACACATGCAGTTCCAGAGGAATTCTTCTTGATGCTGCGGTACGTGGCCCTGACTCTGAACTGACGCTTCTTCACCGCCTCAACGAAAAATATGGTGACTGCCTTCGGTCCGGGATAGGCTAAAGCCAAATCCTTCAGTGCATCCTCGATGACAGCTGACGAATGCAGTCAAATTTGTCCGGTTCATTCTTGTTCTTCTTTAGCCTGCATCCTGATCAAGATTTCCTGTTCTTGTCGCATAAAAGCCTTGAGTTGTTTGACCGAAGGAAGAGCCACCAAATACCGGGAGACGAAAATCGCATTGTCCAGCCCGGCCGTTGCATAGTGGACTTCTTCAGAGTCTTTGTCCGCGCAGAGGAGAATGCCGACCGGCGGGTTTTCGTCTGTTTTGGCCGTGTTCTCCTTGAGATAATTGAGATAGAAGTTCATCTGCCCGGCATTGTCGTGTGTGAAGGAACCGATTTTCAAATCAACCGCCACCAGGCACCGCAGTCCACGGTGAAAAAAGAGTAGATCCAGGAAATGATGGCAACCGGCAACGGTGATGCGCATCTGGCGCTCCACAAAACAGAAGTCTCGGCCGAGTTCCAGCAGGAAGGCCTCCAAATCGTCCAACAGCGCTTTTTCCAGATCCGACTCGCTGTAGACCACTCGTTTTTCCAGGCCCGTGAATTCGAGCACATAGGGATCACGCAGGATTGTTTCCGGGCTGTCCACCAGCCGTCCGTCCTGGGCCAGGCTCATCACGGCTTCCGGATCCTTGGACAGCCCGACCCGCTCATACAGCATACTCTCACGCTGGCGCTTCAGCTCACGGACCGACCATCCCGACTTGATGCATTCCAGTTCGTAGAATGCGCGTTGCAACGTATCGTTGACCCGGGCCAGCTCCAGGAGGTGGGAAAAGGACAGCGAGGCAAACAAGCGCTCGGTCCAGGAGCCATCCCGCCAGGGCAGGTCCGGCGTTTTTCCTTGAAGACGGGGAAAGTGAACCAGTTCCGGCAATTCGGCAGACACTGTCTGCCGAATTCCGCTTTCCTGAAGATCGGTGGCAGCATGATTCTCTTGGGTTGTGAACACGGCAGACAGTGTGTGCCGAATTTCAGGTCTCGAGTAAGCCAGAGCCACTTGCCTGAAATTTTTCAGATTTCGGAGCGACAACCCCCTGTGACCCGAAGCCTTCAACCGGTCGGCCAGGGTTTCCAACACTTTTTCGCCGTACTCGGCCCGATCCTCACCGCCCTGCTCAAACTCAACGATATAGGCGCCGATCAGCCAGTTGCGCCAGTTGAGCACCCGATTGATGGCCTGACCGGCCTGCATCTGGGCTGATGCGTGGATTCGGCCGATGGCCTGGGTCAAGTGTTCGAGATTCATTTCTCATCCTCCGGCGCGTCCAATGCATCCAGGGCAGTATAGAGTCTGTCAAGGTCCGGAAAAAGCGGCGGCTCACCCGGCACATCCATGCTCTTGCGGGTCAGGCGGCCCAGGACCTCCCGGTCCGGTTCACGGCAGCCGGACTTCAGTGCTTTTTGGGCCCGGGTAGGCTCCGGGTCTGACCTACGCAACCTGTTCATATTTCAGGAAAAAAATGCCATGGAAGGCTGTTTTCAGCCCCCGATGAAATCCTGCATCCGCAGGTTCACCTTCGGCTCAATTTCATGGGGCAAGCCTTAGACCAACCATTTCAGCCCCAAAATGGGGCTTGTAAGCAGCAGCCGGGTCCTGGAGTACACATACAGTTCCAGGATGCGACTGCAAAAAACCCTTTTGCAGCCGCCAGATGTCAGTAGTCAGAGGTCAGAGGTCAGTTTCGCCGGCAGTGGTTCTTTCTGAAAAGAGGCCAGGCACGCCGGATTTTTGATGGTAAGAAATTTTGTCCAGGATAAATTGAAAACAGGGTACAAGCAGGCGGAGAGTAATGTCAACCCATTAATAAATTTGAAAAACAACTGCTCCTTTCCACTGCTTGCTGCAGGTCGTGATGATGCCGGCCGTTGTGAGCGGGGGGACTGAAGCAGATCGTAGCCGTGCCCCGCCCGAATCAAAAATTTTTCTGTCATTGACCACCCCTTACCAGTATTACAGGGTCAGACTTACGCGATTCTGGATGGATCAGTGGAATTCAAATTTCTGTCAATTCAGAGGCGGATGAATAGGATAGCAAGGCTCCCATCCGGGAGTTCTGCCAGATGTTTTCACGGTGGGCTGCGTCATAGACGTCCTGGTCCTTCGGGAACCTCTCTGCCACACGCTGAATAATGCAGAGCTCCCCATCTGAAAGCGGCTGGGCTTGTTGTGCATCCGAGGCCAGAATCGGACCGAGCAGGTCTTTGTAGTTGTTGAGCTGAGGACCATAGGGAAGGGCGGCATAGCTGGCTCCGGTCAGGCCTCTGCCAAGTTCTCTAAAGGCCAGAAAATCTGCATACCAGAGATATTTTGCCAAAAACAGGAATCTGTCCCCGTCTCTGAGCAACTCCCTCGCCAGGATTTTTTCAAAGTGTTTTGCAATCAGCTTTATCCTGGGCAGGTCGGTTTCGCGGTTTCCGGTATAGCTGTCTTGATGATGAGCGTCCTGCAGGATCATCCGCATGTACTCATCCATGGACCTACTCTGGATGATACCCGTCTCCCAGCGCTTTATACTAGCAACTCCGACATTCATGGCCTCTGCCAAATGCTGCTGGGTCAGGCCTTTGCCTTTTCTGAGAGACTTGATTTCCTGGCTGGTCAAAAGTCCTGCTCTCTTCCGATAGGCATCGGCTATCTCCCGCTGAACCTCTCCGGCGGACTGGACTGTACCGGCTTCAAGGCCACAATTCACACAGACATGGGCTTCAGTAGGGTATTCAATGTCAACGCCTCGAAATGATTTCTTTTTCTGTAATGTTCGAAGCTCCATCTGGCTGGAGCATTTGGGGCATTGCAGTCTTTTCATGGTGACTCCTTACTTCAAGGAGCTCATCCGCTATATCAAACCCGAGCTCAATGGCATCTTCCGCGATCACATCCTGATCGATCAGAAAAACACTGTGATTTTGAACTGCCACTTTGGCCTCTCGTAGTTTATTGGACAGTTCTTTTCGCGTGGGTCTGAACATAGTATGGTATCAATTGATACTTTTGTCAAGGCTATCGCTACAACTGGGTGAACTGGGTCGGACCCGTATAATTCATTCACATATCGAGAAAAAAACGCCAAGGATGCCTGTTTTCAGCACTTAAATCAACCATTTCAGCCCCAAAATGAAGGCTGTAAGCAGCAATTGGTTTTCTGGCTTCGGGGTCGGACGCTACGCTTGCCCCTTCTCAAGTTGTAATTTCTACCGGCACAGTGATGCCGACTTTGTTGGCTACAGGTGTGTAGACGTCAATATGCTCTTCCGGTGTGGTAATCGAGACGATCAGGGAATACCGTGTCAGGCGGTTCCATTTCTCCAGGTGGGCGCGCTCGCGCCACCAGCCAATGCGCGGGGAAATGGCGATAACATTGGATTCTGCCAATTCAGAGGCCATCCCCTGCCATATATCCGAATGGATGGAGCCTCGATCGCGAGCCTGCCCGATCTTCCAGTGGTCCGAAGCGCTTTGCGTGCCTGGATGTCCCTCTTCCTCCTCACGGGCTGAAATTACCTGCCCCTTTAAACAGTGCCGGTACAATGCATGATTTACGTAAAAATTCAATATCTTATCAACGGCAATGGCGTTAAAATTACCACTCATTAACCATCTGCTCAATCATTGGGGTTGGGTAATCAAACAAAACACACTGGTCCCCATCTTCTATACAGTGATTTTTGGCACCGTCAAACCTTATCGAGTTATTTTGCTTGTGTAGGTCGGCGTCATAGGTCTTGCAGCAACTTGCTGATTTCTTTTGGCGAAGGCAATTGACCTTTCAGCGACTTGGGCAGTGTCCGGGTAATTTCATAGGTGGCCACGCCGATGGGCTTGCGGGCATCGTGCAAGGCATATTCCACCACTGTGCGATTCTTCTCCTTGCAAAGGATGATGCCGATGGAAGGGTTCTCGTCCTCCTGGCGGACTTGACGATCCAGGGCGGTCAGATAAAACTGCATCTTGCCGACGAACTCCGGCTGAAATTCTCCGATTTTCAAATCGATGGCCACAAGGCAACGCAAACGGCGGTGGAAAAGCAGCAGGTCGATGAAAAATTCCTTGCCATCCACCTTAAGCCGGTACTGGCTGCCCATGAAGGCGAACATCCCGCCCATGGCATGGCCCGGAGGAAATTCTCGATCCGGCCGATGAGAGCCCGTTCCAGCTCCCGCTCACTGTGCTCTTCACCCATTTCCAGAAAATCAAAGTTGTACTCGTCCTTCACCGCCAGCTTGGCCTGGGCACGTAGCTCCGGCGTTAACGACTGGTCGAAATTGGTCTGGCCCAGTAGAGATTTTTCGTAACTCTGATTGTCGATTTGATGGATGAGTACGTTCTTCGACCAACCGAACTTGCGGGTCATAAGGATGTAGAACTCCCGTTCCAACGAATCCTTACATCGCTGAAGAATGACCAAATTGTGGCTCCAGCCGATTTGTGCAACCAGTGGTTGCACTCGTTCGTCGTCCCTGTAGAGCAGGTAAAATTCTCGCATGTAGAAGACATTGCGCCTGGAAAATCCGCTGATCCCTGGGAACTCGGCCCGCAGGTCATTGGAAAGCTGTTCCGCGATGGCCGAACCATGCTCCGCATCAACCTGCCGCTCCACGATCATTCGCCCAATGTCCCAGTACAGGCCGACAAGTTCCTTGTTGACCGTTTTAAGGGCTTCGTACTGGGTGGAGCGAATACGCTGCTTGATCTCGGACAACAGGCGCAAGTAGTTCCCTGGTTTGCCGAGGCTGTATTTTGGAGTTTTGTTAGCCGGTTTCATCCATATTCCCTTCGTCATCCTTCCCGTCATCGTTGGGATGATCATCAACTGACTACGGGGTTGGACCTGCGCAAGTCATTCATATACCAGGAAAAAGGGGGCATGGAAGGCTATTTTCATTGCTTAGGCCATCCATTTCATACCCAAAATGGGGGTTTTAAGCAGTAACCGGGTTCTGAAGAATGCAGTCAGTTCAAAAGGAATTCTCCTTGATGCTGCGGTATGTGGCCCTGACTCCAAGTCGTTTCTTCACCGCCTCAACGAAATGAAGACAGCCAATTTGGGATAATCATTTGAATCGCAGGGATCTGCGGCGAGTCATATTACTGCCAATCATTCGCCATAGCACAATACTCCCCGATTTTTACGGATTCTCCGTTCCCTCATTTAAGATACTCAAGTACTGTTGGTATGCAAGTCACCTTCTTGCGGCTATTGTTTTCGGCCCAACGCTGAATTGAGGGGCTGGTTTGGAGCGACTAGCGGAAAACCAGTCCCACTCAAATGATTGGTTATGCCAAATTACTCCATTCGTCAGAGGATAGATCTCGATTTATTATGGATTCTACTTCATTAACCATCATTTTCAGTTGTGGAACAGAATATTCAGAATTCGATGGAATACTCAAACGATGATTCTCGTATACCATGAACTGATGTCGGGTTCCTGAATATGGACCTT
>JAABTT010000114.1 GCA_011389765.1 Desulfohalobiaceae bacterium S24
CTCGGGATGCAGCAGCCAGATCATGGTGGAGCGCAAGGTGGTCACTGCATAGCCGCCGGCCAGGATCACGATGTTTTTCCCTTTCATGTCCTTCAGGGGATAGGGATGCCCCAAAGGCCCCCGAACCCCCATAATGTCGTCTTCCTTCATGGCGTGCAGACGGCTGGTTACTTTTCCGGCCTTGCTCACGGTAAAGGTCAGATGGTCCCCTTCAGTGGGGCTGGAAGCAATGCCGATGGGGGCCTCGCCGTAACCGGGGACGGAGAGTTCGGCGAATTGTCCGGGGAGATACTCGAAGGCCCCGGCATCCTCTTCATTCAGAAATTCGAAATCAAAGGTCCGGAGGGTCTTATCCTCGGTGGCGATTTCAACCTTGCTGAGGCGCACCGGATAGGGCAGATAGGGATTTTTCATAGCACTCGTCTCGCTTCTATTCACTGATAGATTCGTTCATCCTGTTCACAACGCTGCGCACATCAATGTTCACCGGGCATTTCGAGGTGCATCTGCCGCAGCCGACACAGCCGATGGCTCCATCCAACTTGATCGGCATGTACTTGAATTTGTGCATGAAGCGTTGTCGAACCCGGTCTTTTTTCGTCCCCCGGGGATTGTGGCCGGAGGTGTGATGGGTGAAAAGCCAGCTCATGCAGCTGTCCCAGGTTCGAATGCGCCGGCCGTAGTCCTCCTGGGTCTCATCCTGAATATCGAAGCAGTGGCAGGTGGGACAGAAGTAGGTACAGGTCCCGCAGTTGATGCAGGATTCAAAGATCCGTTCAAAACAGGGATGTTCATACTCTTCAAGGACTGTGCGGGAGGCGATGCTGTCCAGAGATACGCCGGAGGTGATGGCTGCCTCGGCTTCCTGCTTCTGCTCGGCGGCCTGGTCGATGTCTGCTTGTCCGGCGTCGGGCAGATCAGCTGTCAGTTTTTCACCTGAGGCGGTCAAGGGCTTGACCAGCAAGCGATTGTCCAGGTCGACCAGGAGAACGTCAAGTCCTTCCTCGTGATGCGGGCCGCAGTTGACAGAGGTGCAGAAGCAGGTCGGACAGGGGTGCTTGCAGGCCAGTCCGATGAGCAGCGTGTTCTCGCGCTTGTCTTTCCAATAGACGTCTGTGGAGCTCGCGTCCCGCTCAAAGACCAAATCCAGGACCGCAAAGGCTTTGGCGTCGCAGGGACGGATATTCACGAGCGCCCTGGGGCGGGAAAGCCCGGCTTCCTGCTCCATGATCATTCCCTGGGGGTCTTCAGGCCTGTTTTTGAAATGCATCAGGCGCTCAGTCTGGGGAAACATGAAGCCTTTGGGGGAAAGATCCGTGTTGGAAAATTCGAACTCAAGCCGGTCATCCGGAGCAACCGGAGACCAGATTATGCGCGACCCGTCCCGAACCGGGGCGAAGAGCTCATGTTCCCTGGAACATACGCGCAGCAAGTCCTTGGCGTCTTCTTTCTGGAGAATTTTTTCTGGCATAGAGAGTCCTCTGTCCTGTTCCACAGTAAACCGGAGCGGTTCCGGCGGCCTTAACCGGCCACATCCGGGTCGTTGGGGCGGTAAAGCGTCAGGGGGGGCGGGGTTTCTAAATCCAAACCGGGCTGATAGTCATAGAATTCCCGGATGTCTTTTTCCAGTTTGCCGGTCAGGGTCCGCATCTTAATGCCCACCGGACAGGCCGATTCACAGGCCCCGCAGTCGGTGCATCGTCCGGCGCAGTGAAAGGCGCGCAGGATGTGAAAGGTGTAGATGTCCGCATCCAGCTGGGATTTGCCGACCCACTGGGGATTATTCTCATCCACAAAACAGACGTCGCAGTAGCACAGGGGACAGACGTTCCGGCAGGCATAGCAGCGGATACAGTCCTTGAAGGCGTCTTCAAAGGCAGCCCAGCGGCTGTCGGAATCCATTGCTTCCCAGGGCGCGGCGACCTTGTCGATATTGCCGCCTCCTGTCCCCGGACCCTGTTCGCCGATAAACTCGTCATAAAGGACCGCATTGCGATGGGTACAGGTGAAGCAGTTGTTCCGCTTGAATTTTTTTCGCTCCAAACGCTCCTCAAATCCCCAGCCTTGGACCAGGATCTCCTGTTCGTCTTCTGTGACCTTGGTGATCACCCGGTCCGGAAATTGGGCTTTGATCTTTTCAGCATCCAGCATGCCGGGTGAGTGCACGCCGAGAATGTAGACATTCTCGCGCTGGACCTGGTTTTCCTTGATCAGTCCCACAATATTTCGGGAAACGCAGCCCTGGGCCAGGATTGCATTGCGGCCCGGCCGCTTGATAAGAAAATTGGCCAGGTTGTTCACGCAAAATCCGGTCCAGACAAGAGTGTCCGCCTCTTCAGGACTGTAGGCGAAATAGGGCTCCTCTTGCATGGGGACCGTCCCTTTTCGGTATCCGATCACACAGTCCACGGTCTTTTCTTCCAAAAGCCGCCGGGCTGTCGTCCGGATCTGCTGGGTGATGTCGTTCATGCCGCCTCCTTGCGAATGTCTGCAACCAGTCGTTTGGCCGGTCCCAGGGCGCGGACCTGGTCCACGACTTGTTTGGCGGTGTCCCGAAATTTCGTGGCTTCGGCGGACGATATCCAGGAAAAATGCACCCGGCCGGGTTCGATGCCGATGTACTCAAGAAGATCTTTGAAGACGACGAACCGCCGTCTGGCGTAGAGATTGCCACTGATGTAGTGGCACTCGCCCGGATGTCACCCGGAGACCCAGACCCCGTCCACTCCGTGGCGCAGGGACTGCAGGATGAAGTTGGGGCTCATGGCGCCGGTGCAGGGGATGCGGATGATCCGGATGTTGGCCGGGTACTGCATCCGGCTGACGCCGGCCAGATCAGCAGCACCGTATGAACACCAGTTGCACAGAAAGGCAGCGATTTTCGGTTCCCAATCAGACATGCTTCACTCCAAAAATTCGCTGATGACAGCGAATTTTTTTATTTTAAAACCATAAAAACTTGGACTATTCACAACCTACCGTTAAGAAAGTGAAACTCTGCATAGAATATCAAAAAATAAATGATTTTTTTCAGCAGAAAAAAAACTATATGAATTCAGAGCGAATGCTCTGAATTCATATGGCTTCGATCATGGCATAAATCTGTCGGTTGTCCGAGCCCCTGAGACTGATGGCCCCGGAACGGCAGGAGGCGGCGCACAATCCGCAGCCCTTGCACAGGGAGGGATTGATCTGGGCCTTGCCGGCAAAGCGTCCCTCCTCAATAAAGGACGGCGCGGAATAGGGGCAGATGGACACGCAGACCCCGCAGCTGCTGCAATACATGGGGTCGACCCGGGCCACTTCACCGCTGGAGTGGATGACTTCCTGGGCCAAAAGCGTAATGGCCTTCCCGGCCGCAGCCTTGCCCTGGGCAATGGACTCGTCGATTGACTTGGGGTAATGGGCCAGACCGCAGAGAAACATGCCGTCCGTGGCAAACTCCGCCGGGCCCATCTTGGCGTGGCGTTCGGCAAAAAAACCATCGTCGTTATGGGAGATTTTGAAGAAATTGGCCAGTTGTTCGTCCCGCTTCGGAACGATGGCCGTGGCCAGAGTCAAAAGATCGGTTTGGATCTCCAAGGGCCGGCCCAGGATGGGATCGGTCACTGTGACCGTCAGGTTCCCGTCTTTGGGTTGGACCACGGGCTTGTCCTCCGGATTGTAGCGAATGAACAAGACCCCGGCCTGCCTGGCCTGATTATACAGGTTCTCCTTTTCTCCGTAGGTTCGAATATCCCGGTGGAGGACGTAGACATTCATGGCCGGGTTTCGAGTTTTGAGCTCCAGGGCATTTTGAATGGAATGGGTGCAGCAGACCCTGGAGCAGTATGGGCGCTCCGGTTCCCTGGACCCCACGCACTGGATAAAAACGGCTGTATTTACGGATTTTAGCTCCGGATCGTCTGTCTGAAACAGACGGTCCAACTCCAGGGCGGTCTTGATTCTGGCGTCCTGTCCGTAGCCGTACTCCGCAGGCTCGAGTTCCCCGGCTCCGGTGGCCATCACCGTCACCCCATGCGTCACGGTCTGCTCTTTCTCGCCATTGTCCAGGGTACTCGTGAAATTGCCCACAAATCCGTCTACCTGGGTCACACTGGTCTGGAGATGGACCTGGAGTCCGGGCTCGGCTTGCACCGCGGCGATAAGTTCCTGGAGATGGGACTGGATATCCTCGCCTTTCCAAGTTTTATACAGAAATCTGGCCTGCCCGCCCAGGGCGGAGCTTTGCTCCACCAGATGGGTGTCATGCCCTTGACGGGCCAGGCTCAAAGCCGAAGTCATACCGGAGATGCCGCCCCCAATGACCAGAGCGCTCTGATGGATGCCCAGTTCAGGCTCCTCCAAAGGTTCTTTCAGGGCCACATTGGAGACCGCCATGCGGACCAGGTCCTTGGCCTTTTCCGTGGCCAGGTCCGGGTTGTTGCGGTGCACCCAGGAGTCCTGATTCCGGATATTGACCATGCTGAACAGATATTTATTGATGCCGGCATTGGTCAGGGTCTCCTGAAACAGGGGCTCGTGGGTCTTGGGGGAGCAGGAGGCCACAATGACCCGGTTCAGATTTTTTTCATGGATGATCTCGGCCATGTCCTCCTGGGTGTTCTGGGAACAGGTGTAGAGGTTGTCGGTAACATAATCCACAAAGGGCAGCTTGGCGGCATAGTCCCGTACGCCGGCCACATCAATCACCCCGGCGATATTGCTGCCGCATTTGCAGACAAAAACCCCGATACTCGGACGTTCGCCCTGGACGTTTTTTTCCGGGACCACTTCCTTGGTTCTGGTCTCGGAAAAGCGGGCCGAAGCCAGGGCCTCTCCGACTGCAGAGGCGGCGGCGCCGGCGTCCACCACCGAGCTCGGGATGTCTTTGGGCCCTTGAAAGGCGCCGCACACGGTAATACCCTCTCTGGAGGTGGCAATCGGCGCAAAGGTCGAGGTCCGGCAGAACCGATTGTCCGTGACCTCCAGGCCAAATTTTTCCGCCAGTTCCAGGGTCTGGGGCGAGGTCTCCAGGCCGACGGAGAGCACGACCATATTGAAGACCTCGGACTGCATCCGGCCGGCATCGTCCACAAAGGAAAGCTCCAGGTCGCCGCTTTCCTCCACTTCGGTAATGGTATGCACCCTGGAGCGGATGAAACGGACCCCCTCTTCTTCCCTGGCCTGGTCGTAATAGCGTTCGAAATCTTTGCCATAGGTGCGCATGTCCATGTAGAAAACAGCGCAGTCCAGGTCGCCGCCGGCGTGTTCCTTGGCGATGACCGCCTCCTTGACGGCGTACATGCAGCAGACCGATGAGCAATAGGCGTTGCCGCAGTTGTTCGTATCCCGGGATCCTACACACTGCAGCCAGGCGATCTTTCGGGGCTCTTCACGATCCAGGGGGCGCATCAAGTGTCCGAAATAGGGACCGGAGGCACTGAGAATCCGTTCGAATTCAGCGCTGGTGACCACGTTGGGGAAGCGGCCGTAACCAAGAAAGTCGAGTCCGGAAGGATCAAAAGTCCTGGTGCCTACTGCCAGAGTGATGGAGCCGACCTGCAGGGTGTTCTGCTGCGGGGCGTCATCATACTTGATGGCCCCGGCCAGGCACATTTTTTCGCAGAGACCGCAGCCGATGCAGGCTTCTTGATCAATGGCAAAGGACAGAGGCACGGCCTGGGCGTAGTCGATGTAGATGGCCCGGCGCTCCCCCATGGACTGGTTGTAGACATCCACGGCGCTGATGGGGCAGTGGGCCGCGCATTCCCCGCAGCCAGTGCAGGCTTGAGGATCGATGTATCTGGCCTTTGTCCGAACCTTTACTTCAAAATAGCCCTGTTCTCCCTGAACGGATTCGATCTCGCTGTTGGCGAGGATGTCGATGTTCAAATGCCGGCCGACCTCGACCAGTACCGGGGAGATGATTCACATTGCGCAGTCGTTGGTGGGGAAGGTCTTGTCCAGCCAGGACATCATCCCGCCGATGGACGGCGACTGTTCCACGAGATAGACTTTGAAACCTGAATTGGCCAGGTCAAGGGAGGCCTGCATCCCGGTGATGCCGCCGCCGACGACCAAAACGGCCCCGTGTGTCGATGCTTTTTGTGCCATGGTTGCTATCCTTATCGGTTAATCTCTGTCATAGAAAACGCGATAATGTGTTGCTCCGAAGCAGTTGAAGTCCTTGTCGGATATGGTTCACGGTTCCAGGTTCACGGTTCACGGTTTGAAGAGGAAGATATTCGGAAGATACATTCT
>JAABTT010000115.1 GCA_011389765.1 Desulfohalobiaceae bacterium S24
AATGACCTCCGGCTGCTGGGCCTGGAGCAGTCCGAAATCGGCGATTTGGGGTCTGGAACATCCGTTGGGACATCCTGACACGCTGATGGAAAATTGATCCAAAGGCTTGATGTCCCGCTGCACATTGCGGCTCAGAAACTGTGGCCAGCCGGAGTCTTTGAGGGATGCTTCCAGATCTTGTGTCAGGGCTGGATCCGGGTCCAGCAGATTAGGGCACTTCCCTTTCTCCATTCCCCGGCACAACTTGATGCGATAGGTTTTTTCTGTCATGCGAAGTTATTAGCTCACCGATTTTCAGGCCTAAGTTGAGTGCCAAGGCGCAGCAAACAGAGTGGTAAAGGGCTGGTGGGGAGACCAAGGATGCTTCCTGTTTTGCGCCGTTTTCGTCGCTTGTTTCAAGATTTTCGGCCTTGAGCGGCGAGTTGCCGGGACCTGTTCTGCGTAACTGACTCCCCGCCCCCTGGCTGGTAAAAAAGATGCGCAGTCTGGAACCAGGCCCTGGTTCCAGGCTGCGCAGCGGGCGCTTCAAGCAATGGCGATCAATAGGCCTTTCGCATCCACCCGGAACGCTTGTCGATGATCAGTTTTTCCACCAGAGAGCCGTCTTTGGTTACAATGGAGGCAACAAACGCATTGTCCTCTTCAGCCACTTCCCCGATTTTCAGGTTTGGATTTCCGGACACGTAGTTCTTAGCCAGATCCCTGGCTGAATTCTTACTCAGGGGGTCCATCTGTTCCTGTCCGCCATAGGGTCCGGATTGTCCCCGGCCCCATCCGTCATGCATCATGCCCGGAACTCTGCCGGAGCCCTGTCCGCCCCAGCCCTGCATTCCGCCGCGGTTCATGCCGTAACCGCGTCCCCCTCTGCGGTGTTGCATGCCATAGCCTCTGTCATAGGTCCGGCCATCCCAATTGTTCATCATACCAGGCCCCATGCCATAGCCGGGTCCGCCCCTGCCAGGCATCATGCCGGGTCCCATGCCGGAGCCTTGACCGCCCCAGCCCTGCATCATGCCGGGACCCATGCCGGAGCCCCGGCCGGTACTTCCACCGCACCAGGGACAGAACCAGCCCTGTCCCTGGGGACCAGAGTCGCGGCCGTAGTTTTGACCGTAATCCTGTCCCTGCTGCTGGGCCAAAGCCAGACCGCTCCCCGTTCCAAGAAGGACCAATACCGCAAGTAGAAAAAATGTTCGTTTCATAAAAAACCTCCTTAAAGTTTGATGAAATGGTTTTTGTTGTAATCTTATTCGTTGATATCCTGCTTCATGCGTTTGAATTCCTCTTTGCTCAGCTCACCCCTGGCGTAGCGCTTCTTGAGGACATCCAGGGCCGTTTCTTGATTGAGGCCCGGTCTCTCGGAGCCTTTTCCGGTCTTTTTGGCGAACATGATGATCGCCAGAATGACCAAGACCAGAATGATCCAGAAGAACATGCCCCCAAAGGGCATCATGCGTCCCCAATTGTTCCAAAAACCATTTACGCATCCATAACCTCCGTATTGAGCAGCCGAAGCAAGGCCGGCCGAGAATGGATTGAACATATCAAGCATGTAATGACTCCTTCCCTCACAAAATTTCAAATATTGATGACAGACCGAAATGCAGTTTGGGTTTTGTTTAATATCATTGCAAATATGATGCCAAAACCCTGACGGCAAGACTGCAACTTAGTGTATTCCGTTGTAATATTGAAATTTTTCCAGATTAATTTGTGCGATGGACTGGATCGCGTCAAGGTCTGTGGGCGGGGATGTGGTTAAATAATACCCATATGCGTCCGAGCTGTATGATATGGTGGGGTGAAATTGGGCAGCCTTCGAGGGAAGCGGGACTTCTAAACTTGTATAGATCAGAGAAAAGGCTCTCAATCATCTCCTGGTCACAACATCCTTGAACTTGAAGATGAACTTGTGCATGATGGACTTGAAGTTGAGGATTTCTTTTCATTGGATAACCCACGTCTGATGACTTCTGTTTCCTGCTCATTTGTCAGGTTCGTCAATATCTTATCCATTGTGAATCATTCCTTATGAAAGCTCTGCATTTCATGAGTGGTCATCACTACCCCCAGCCTCTTCACCTGCTTCTCTAGTGACTCCACAGTTTGCCTGTGTAAATTTCAACTCTGCATTGAATTGTTCTTCGTCAAAGAAATCACGGCATTCTTTACATTCTTGCCATGGGCCTTGATGATTTTCGTTGTAATGGAAATGACAAATACTGTAATGTTCGTGCACAAATTGACAATATCCACCACCCCGTATAGAAATAAAATCTGTATCGCAGCAGATCCATTGATCACAACACCGCGTTTTTACTAAAGGAACCCATTTTCTACCACAGAATCGACAATGTTCGCCGGGGATTGGTTTGGCTTCCATCCGATTATATGTCATATGCCCCTCTCAATATCATAATGTTATACGCAACCATGTTATACCGAGCACTGAAGTATCCTCCTCACATCCCTCAGACCTTGATGAACGATGATTCAGGCAGGGAGAAGTTTTCTATGGGGATGTCTTTCATAAGGATCTGCTCGAAATTTTGTTTGGAGGACCTGTTTTTTCTCGAATCAGGTATACTGCCCAGGTCAACTCAACATAATGTCCCTCTCTGCTTCTTTTAAGCTCCCCGCTTGAGAATGATATCGCCCTGATTGACCCCGATGTCCCTGGAAATCACCGGACACTTGGCCTTCAACAAAAAAAAGATCGGCTCGCGTCGTCCCGAGAGCCCTTCGTAATTGCCCTGTCCTTTGCTGATGATGAACTTGGCCTGCTGAAAACGATCCCTGAACTCGTCGGAACACTGCTCAAGCAGGGTGCCCGGGGCAGAGGAACCCGAGGAGACGATGGTCGCGACCCTGTCAAGCCCTGATTGCAAAGCGTCTTCATAGGTCGCGTCATTGATGATGGGAGCCCCCCGGACGGCATAGATCACTTTTTTCTGCATGGTCTCGATCAATACCCTGTCAAAAACCGTCTCCCCGGCATTATCCCCCAGATAGAGCACTTCCTCGGTTTGGTCCAGGGCATCTCGAAACTCCCGCTCATCGCAGATCGCGAAGTCTTTTTCCAGAACATCGGCAATATCCGCCTCCAGGTCAAAGACCCTGTTCACCCCGAAATCGATGACATTGCCGGCGATGGCCACCCGAACCGCGGTGAGTAGAGGATCCCGGGAGTCGGCGACCCGCTGCTTCAGCTCCAAATACAGCTGCAGGGCCTGGGCAATGCTCTCCTGTTTGAGCTCGCGATAGGGATCATTGTTGCCGGTGATCTGGGAGACCTTTTGATAAATCAAGGCCCCGGTCCGGGGCGGAGGACTCTGCATGGGGATGCTGCCGAGCATCCGGCCGACTTCGTCCAGGACCTGTTTGACCTTGTGCGGATCATCCGTGGCCACCCGCCCGGCCCGTAAGGCTTGGTGCAGAAAACATGGAAAGCAGTCGAGATAGGTTTGCATGGGACATTGCCTTGATAAAACACCAGTTCTCCTGCGGCAATAATCAATTTTCAAATCATCGCAGCAGACCCAGGACCTCAAACTTGTCCTGAGCAAACAGCACGGATTCCAGAGCATGGTCCAGTGTTGCCTGATCCTCAACCGAGGTTATCAAAGACTCCTCTCCCGAGGTCAGAGAAAACTTCCTTTGCATTTGCTTGAGAAGTATAATCCGTTTTCCCTGAAGTTCTCCTGCTGCATCCCCTGCTGCATCCCCTGCTGCATCCCCTGCTGCATTCCCTCTTGGCGCAGCTTTTCGGCTATGGTCGGCATAAGCTTCTCTCCCTGAGGAAGTTTTTCAAATGCCTCACGTACATCTGAGGCATCAACATGTTCAGAGGCCTGGAATACATACTCCAGTACCACCTGAAGGTATTCGGTCAGACGGTCCTTCTCCGCCAGGCTCCCCAGCAGCTCCACTATCCGGGGCAGCTGATCCCTCAGCTCAGGCCTCTGGATGTATTTGAGCAACAGCTGCACTGCCTGCAATACGAGTGTTCCCTTGATCTCGCTTTCATCCAGATGCGAAATGTCGTGGAGAATGTGCTCAAAGCTCGGAATGTAAGACAAAAAATCCGATGACGGAGGATCAAACTGATCCTCGAACCCCAAACTAAAGTTCCAGGCCCTGGTTCCGTGGTAGATGACCACCGGTATAATCAAAGGAAGAGGGGCGGACTGTCCATCGCGAACGTGAGCATACCACCGGCTGGCCATATACTGCAAAACCTGAACTCGGGCATATCGTTCCGGGCCGCTTTTATGTTCAAACAAAAAGTACAGATCAGCTGGATTGCCCTGCTTCACCCTGGTCTTGACCACCACATCGCTGAAGTATTCACTCAGATCCGCTTCTACAAAGTTCCCGCTGACAACTTCAAGGCTTTCCAAGTCTAGATGAGTGACGATTCCAGCCGGGAGATACGCGGTGATAAAGTCCCGGACGTTTTCCGGCCGGGTAAATATCTGTTTGAAAAAACGATCATGAACGCGAGGACTCGACGAGGGCATAATGAAAGCCTATACCTAAAGTACGACGCTGACAAGTCTTACACAGTTTCTCGATGACCTTGCTTCCCGGGAAATATGTGCTTCAGAAAATGTCTGGGATTATCGTACCTCTTGAATCTCTTGATGAATACTCCCGCGTGAGAGTCTGCAACCATGCATACAAAGTAATGCAGAATGGAAGCAGGGGCAAGCAAGAATTATGTGCCCAGCCTCTTCATAGAATACAAACCCTCAACACCTCCTACGTGGGTGAATTTCCTTTCATCTTTCGATGTCAGCAAATGCTTGACCTGATCAAAGACCTCCCCCACAAAGGCCTTGGAACCGATGATCCCGGCGTCATTGAAATACCGGCACCGGTATCGGAAGCGATCCACCCGTCTGATCTTGTACTTGCGCCTACGTTCTTTTTTGACAATTTTCGGATCAATCCCTCTTGCTGCCTTTTCCCCCTGACCTCTGACCGCTGATGTCTGACCACTGGTTTCTGCCGCTCCTGTCTCGTAGACAAATTCCCTATATTTCCGAACAACCTCTCCTGATTCAAACTCATTCCATTCCTTCATTCCATAGTCCACACACAGCAGATCGTCTTTGTTTTTGGTCTGAACATGATAGCCCAGGGAGCACCACTTATAATCCTCGGGCCGCTTCACAATCCCGGCCCGGATCGGATTGAGATCCACATAGGCCAGGAGATTGACCAGGGTGGGGCCGTCTTCCACAATCAAGGACTTGAAACGACCGCCCCAGAAAAATCCCTGTCTTCGGTACTTCTTGTTGTAGTAGAAGGTGAAGCCCTGCTTGATATCCTTGACATAGGCGGCCAGGCTGCAGAGACGCTTGCGTACCTCCTCCACCTGCTCCCCGCCGATATATTTCTCATCGCCGTAATATTTCTGATAGCGCCGGATCACCTCCTGATCAGACACCTCTTCTTCCGGATGCATCCGAGCGACTAGGTGGAAATGGCTGCCCATAAGACAAAAACCAAGCACATCAACACAATACAAAATACTCAAGCGTTTGATCAGTCCAAGCAGGTAGTCTTTGTCCACATCGCGAATCGGGAAGCCCTGCAGGGCTGTTCTTGATATGACATGATAGACCGTACTCTTGGATTCTCTCGTGAAACGGGCGATTCGAGGCATGATTCACCTCCAGTGGTTTCGATGGTTTCAGTGCTCAGAAGAGAGTAGGCGGGATGATCGCCAAAGTCAACTCAGAAAACCTGTCCCCTGGCTCTATTATGAGAAAAGAATGGATGCTCAGAGCCGCAAATATATTTGACAGAATGAACAGGATTTTCAGAATCATCCACGCCTGATACAGCAAGCGCAGAAAACCTGACCCATAGATTTTCCCATCTGGGTGAAAATTGCCCTACAAGGGCAAGCACGCAGTGCATTCAACTGGGACGGGGTATAGGGCGGGATATTCAGACGGGTTTATGATTTCCCCTCGCAACATAACTCAACTCGCAACATAATGTCCCCTATGCTTCTTGACCATCGCCGCCTGGTTTGTAATGATCGGAACCCTGTTGATCATGATGGGTTTGCGCTCACCCCGCGAACTATTTTATATG
>JAABTT010000116.1 GCA_011389765.1 Desulfohalobiaceae bacterium S24
TTTTGAAGTCTTTTTTCCCGGCTTATTGAAATCAACGAGGCATCAGGCTCGAGACCTTCAGCTTCAAGGTCCAGGCGGTACAAGAAAGCATGGGCCTGCTTTTTGACCGGATCAAGAAGTTCTTTCTGGGCCAGAGCGATTTCATGTCCGGAATAGCGCCTTTTTCGAAGGGCCAGGGCCGCAGCCTGAATAATATCGCGTTTTTCGGCTTCCGGTTTCAGCTCCAATATTCTGTAAGGATCCACGACTGCCTTCCTTGTATACCAGAAGTTGGCATAATTTGAAGTTTGTATCTGCCTTTAGAAAAACCTTATTTTCTTGTATTCAACAATGTTATATCTTAAATCTTAAATCTTCAATGCTATAGACGTTAGAATGACCGTATGCCTTACAGCGACTGCGCTATTTCCACAAGGAGGGGATGAGAGGGGTCCACGCGGCTACAGCTGACCTGCAATTCCCTGAGGAGCCTCTCCTTCCATTGTGCATGCGCTCCCTTGAGATCATGGATATCCTCGATCATCTCCTGGGCTTTTTCAAAAAAATGGTCCCGCACTTCGGGATAATCCGATTGGGCCGCAATACTGCCGGCCTTTTTCAGTTTTCCTTTTTCCGCTGCCTGGTCCATTTTTACGATATCCATATCGATCATGGTCGAACGCAGGTTTCCCAAAGCATGCTCGTTCTCCGGATCAAATCGCAGGGCATGTTTGAGCTGAGAGGCCAGGGCCGGATTGGCTAACTCCCCGCGATTGTAACTCCGAATAGCTCGGATGCTCATGATCAGGGACAGGCGTTGGGCAACAGCCCGGAAAGAAATCTGGGGCAAAATCTTTTGCAGGCCGCTTTCATAGCGCTGCAGTGTCTCAAATGAAGCCCTTTCAATGGCCCTGTCGGCATACTGCACCAGGAGATTTTCATATTTCGAATCGAGGTCAAAAAGATACCCGAAGTTTTCGACACAGCGCTCCGCTTTGCCTTCTCCGGTTTCCAGACAATGCAGAAAATAATAAAAATGCACTTTGACGCTGACGTATCCGGAAAATTCATCATTTTCAGCGACTACCGGCGGCAGGATCGTGAAAGCATGGGCATACGACTCTTCATCCAGGAGGTATTGACTTTGCCCTGCCTCAGAATAATACCCGCCGATGCACAAATACTCGTCTTGGTTCTGAAAGGAACATTTATGAGCCCGGATCAATTCCAGCATGTCCCGGGACCGTCCAAAGCGGGCAGCCAAACCCGGGGTAAAAAGGACACAAGATCCGTCTTCCGGTGCTTTCCCAAGGCCCGACAATCGCTCCAACAGCCCTTTATCCGTATTCCAGCGAACTTCGGCCGAATGTCCCTTTGTCCCGTCATATCCGCTGGCTTTCTTGATACTCTCCTCGGCCATGTGAATGAGTCTGGCCCGAACCTGTTCGAGCTGCGATTCCGATGCGAAGCCGGCAATCAGAGGATCATCATACACAGCCGTGAGCCAAAACATCCTGAGTTCATTGAGATGTGAACCCGCGCTCTGGGCCAATTTGAAATAGAGTTTGGCAAAGACGGCGATCTGCCCGGAATCAATGTCTTCAGAGGGCAAGTCAAGCAGCCCTTCAATATCCTGATACCGCTGCCCGGCCCATAAATCCCTGATCAACATCCGACGGCACATCCCGAGGTCCTGCTTGAGTTCCTCCTCTTGCAGACGCTTTAGGAGAAAATCGATCTGCCGGCACATAAAGGCCGCATCGTCATCATAAAGGCCATCCCGGACGCTGCCGCCCAGTTCATGGGCCAAAGCGATGGCCACGAGCTCCATTTGCTCCTGAAACTGTTGCCAGCGGCTTTCTGCAATGCCCCCTCTCTGCACCCTTTCCCAGACACAAAGCCCCTCATAGAGCCGACCTGTCTTGATCAAAGCAAAACCCTGGTTATAGAGATCCTTGTTGGAGCTCGGCTCCAAGCGGGCAAAGTCCTGAACAGCGGCCTCAAAATCCCCGCTCTTGACCAGACAGGATGCTTTGCGCAAAAGGATGTCCGCCGAAGCCTCCGGTCCTTGACAGGCCTGAGCGTACAATTCAGCGGCCCGCTGAAAGTCTCCCCGGGCTTCCGCCTCCCGGGCGTTTTCCAGGGAATTGCCGCTTTGGACTTGCCCGCGCAATTCCTGGATCTTCTCCTGGAGCCAGGTCTGAGGATCGAGTTCCTGGGCCTGTTCAAACAACTGCAGGGCGGACTGAACATTCTCCTTACGCAGCTGGGTCCGCCCTTTTTTGAGCAGTTCCTTGTGAGTCTGTTTGGCGATCTCTTCCCGGCAGACGGCTAGCTCTCGGCTGAGATCCCCTTGATAGCCCTTTTTCAGAGCTTTCAGATACTCCTTTTCCGCCAGGGGATAGTTGCCCCGCTTCCAAAACTTGTCCGCTCCGGCCAGAATGCTGTCCAGGTCCTGTGCCTTTTTTTTCGCCATAATCTTAGTACAACTCAATCTTGACTGCTGTGCCGGATTTGAGCTCAAGCTCCGGATTCAAGGCCGTGACTTTTGAAACATGCTCAGCGGAGCCGTAGAACTTGCGCGCAATGCTTCCCAGAGTATCCCCTGGAGCCGCGGTATAATTCCAGAACAGCCGACCGTTCCGACGTTCAATGATGCTCTCGTAGAGTTCTTGAATGTCCGGAATCTCTTTGGGAATCCGGATGTTCACCCCCCTGCCGATATCATAAATCTCCAGGTCAGGATTATATTCAAGAAGCAGGGGATAGTATTTTCCGTCCTTGAGATGCTTCCTGGCGATGTCCCACAAGGTGTCGTCGTCTGTGGCCTGATAGGTCCAGAAATCAAAGGATTGTTTTTCAGAGACCTCGGGCAATCGCGGGATCATCTCCTGCTTTTGGGTTCCGGTCCGGGGCGAGCTCGCAGTCTCCTTGGCCGGTCTTTCCTCCGGCCTGAACAGGTGATCCTGTATCCGCTTCAAGCTTGTTTCAAGCCTGCTGACGAGCTCCCGATCCACGGTGCTTCTTGTCTCTGCTTGCTTTTCAGCTTCTACTCGCTGCATTTGGAGTTCTTCAATTCCCCGGGTGACCCCATCCAATTCGCCCCTGAAAACATTTTCCTGTTCATGAAGAAGGTTTTCAAGATGCGCAGATCGGTACGCAAAGAGCGCATACAGCCCCAAAACCAAAAGCAGCACAGCCCCAAGCAGCCCCAAGAACATTCCGGACATCGCCGGTCTCCTGACCGGCGTCTCCGAGAGGCCTGAAGATTCAAGTTCATCAGGCAAAGAATCCAGGACCTGAAAACAGCTCAAGTCGGCATCACATTGCGGACAGCGGGCGCTGTTTTCAGACAGCCCCTGCCGGCCGCAGACAGGACAGCTCAAGGTCATGTTCATCTGGTGATATCTTTATGGATTTTACCGCCCTGGCTGCCAAAGCTCACCGCCACTTTTTCGGCATCCGGTATGACGCGGTCCAAAAGCTCTTGAAACTTTTCTGTATCTTTTTGCTCCATGGCCTGCATCATCTCGTGTTTGGCATGCAAAAACTTCTGTTCCCCGTTTCGATCTCCATTGTAACTGCATATCTTCGCGGCATTGTCCAGCTGCATAAAAATTTGGACGCCCCCGATCTCGTTCAGACTCTCGTGCAATTCTTCAACAGCCTGAACCGTCTCCTCATACCCGGAATGCTCATCCGCCTCCTCTAAATTTCGAATTTTTTCACGGATGGAATCCTTGACCTCCTCCGGGATCATCTCCCCATAGACATTCAAGGCCGAATAGGCATAGTTCAAAACCGGTTTGCAGACCTTCTCTTCAGCAGCCATCCTCTCAGCCTTGTCGATTTTTATCTTGGACCGTTCATACAGAGTCTCGTCCACGCGCCCCGTTTCCTGGCTGACGATCCGGTGAATATCCCGAATGACCGAGAGGGCGTGGTGCTGGAGATCGATAACCCCAATCCGCGAATAGCCCTTTTCATTCGCCTTTGTGATGGCCTGCTCCAGATCCAGGAACAACTGCTCGTCCGCCTGGCCTCTGGACAAGGTCTTGGAGAGCTGCACATCGGGCAGTTCCTGCAAAGAGGCCCTTACTTCGATCAGATTATTCTCGTCGATATGCAGCTTGATCACCACGTGCCGGATCTCGGACTCTTGCGAATCATCCTCCTCTTCTGCTTTTTCCTCCTCTATCCCCAACCACAAGTCGCCAATGGATTCATCCTCCTCGTTCACGATATTCACAAATTTCAAATGCACCAGCTTCTGCTCGGGATGCACCAGTTTGAAAACCTCCCTGGTTTCGATAGGAAGGGGGGTGTTCTTTTCCACCAAAAGATGTTTTTCACCGTTTTCCAAATAAATATAATAGTCGTGCGCCGCGGCATGAACAATATCCAGCACGGAATGGGAGACAATATAGGCATCCAGATCAAACCCGCATGCAGCGCAGGCTTGATCCTGCCGGCCCACCTGATGACCGCACTGGGGGCATTCATAACTGTCCGCCAGGCGATGGCTCAAAATGGCCGCCCCTTCAGCAATGGCCAGCATGGGCCGCTCATGAACCAAGACCTTATCCGGGCCGAATTCTTCCTGCATCCCGGCGATGACCCTGGGGATGCGGGAACTTCCGCCGACCATGAGGACCTGATCGATGAGCTCCGGAGAAAAATGCAGATCCTGGAGAATCTGACGCGTCATTCGGATCGTGGCGGCGACAACCGGTTCAATAAGCGCGTCAAAGGTGTCTCGATCCAATTCACAATCCACATCCAGCTTGTCGCCGTCTTCATCCTCCAGCAGACCAAGGATCTCAATGGAAGCAAGCTCTTCAACGCTCAGCTGAACCTTGGCCGCTTCAACCTTGTTTTTCAGTTCCGCCCAAAAGAGATTTCGTTGACTCGCAGACTGTTTGTCAATCAGGCCCGAGATGTCCTCAAGGCCATACTCCCGGGCCGTTTCCTGCAGGACATGATCCATGAGCAGGCGATCGATTTCCTCGCCGCCAAGCCACATGTCTCCGCCTTTGCCCTGCTCAATAAACTGACCTCCGCTCATGGTCAGCACGGACAAATCAAACGTGCCGCCGCCAAAATCAAAGACTAAAACGGTCCGGGCATCATCCCCGGAAACCGTATCCACCCCGAAAGAGATGGCCGCAGCCGTGGGTTCGGGAAGCAGGCGCCGGACCTTGAGTCCGGCCTGGGCCGCGGCGTTCCGGGTGGCGTGCTTCTGTTTGTCATTGAAATAGGCCGGGACGGTGATCACCGCCGCATCCACCGTATCCTGCAAATTATTCTGGGCATCGTCGCGGATTTTTTTCAATATCAAGCTGGAGAGCTGTTCCGGGGTCCATTCCCGGTCCTGCAGCAGGACCGCAAGACTGTTTTCCGACCCTTTGCTGTGCCGCTGCACCCGATACGGCAATTTTCCGGATTCAATGAGCTTTTGGATTTCCGGATTGTGAATGCTCCGCCCCATGAGGCGCTTGATCGCAAAAATGGTGTTTTCCGGGTCCTGTTTCTTCCATTCCAGGGCATGTTTTCCGACGATATACCTGTCTTTGGAAAAGGGAAGTTTCCGCTTTTTCATCGTCACACAGGACGGGGTAATGGGCTCACCTTCCGCATTATTCAAAATCTCTGTCCGAACCCTGGTGATGGCCGCCACGGAGTTGGTCGTTCCTAAGTCAATACCGATAGATTTTGCCATAACTTACTCATTTTTAAAATTTTTTTTATCGGACATTTTTCTTCAAAGGGAAAGATTATTTTTCGAAACAGGCAAATTGTCAAGCCATATTTGCAGCCGGTATCACTGGCCAGTGATACCGGCT
>JAABTT010000117.1 GCA_011389765.1 Desulfohalobiaceae bacterium S24
CGCCCGCCCGCGGGCGCTGCCCGTAACAGGGTCCGACCTGGCTGTGAGCAGTGACGGGTTCCTTTTCCTAAAGGAGCTCCCAGAGCGAATCGTGTTCATCGGTGGCGGCTATATCTCGATGGAGTTCGGCTACACTGCCTCGGCAGCAGGCGCATCTGTCACTGTGCTGCACCGCGGCGAGCGGATCATGAAGCAGTTCGATCCGGACATGGTGTCGATCCTCCAAGCTGCCTGCTCGACAAGGGGGATGGATGTCCGCACTGAGGTGAGTCCGAAGGAAATCCGAAAGAGTGATTCAGGCCATTACGAGGTCATGCTCGAAGGCGACTCGGTTGAAACCGATCTCGTCGTTGGAGCGATCGGCCGAGTTCCCAACGTGGAAGACCTTGGACTGGAGAAGGCAAGTGTTGCCTACGACAGGCATGGCATTGAAACGAATGAGCTTATGCGAACCTCTCAGGATCACATCTATGCCATCGGCGATTGCGTCAAGGGAATGCAGCTCTCTCCCGTGAGCGACCTGCAGGCCAGGACAGCGGCGCGAAACATTTTGGACCCGGGCGGCGAAACCGCCGACCTCAGCACTCTGCCGAGCGTTGCCTTCTCCTATCCCCAGCTGGCCATGCTGGGAATGGACGAGCAGGCGGCCAAAAAGAGGGGAAACATCCGCATTGCACAGGGTTCGGGCGCCGGCTGGCCGAACTACCGCCGTCTGAATGAGTCTCACGTGGGATACAAAGTCATCATCGACATGGAGACGGAGACCGTGCTTGGGGCTCACCTGGTCGGTCCGCACGCGGGTGAGTTGATCAATCTCTTTGCCCTGGCAATGAAATATCACATTCCGGTGAAGGACCTACAAGAGCTGCCATGGGCGTATCCAACCTACAGCGCCGACATTAAGTATATGCTGAAATGATAAAGTAAGCCTGATTGCGGAGACCCTTCATGCAAACTGGAAAGATCTGTGATCTTCAATTGTCGATGCCTGACAGTTTTGCTGTCCGGATCAAGCCTGGATGACAACCAGGTCCTCCAGGCTGTTGACCGGCTTGTCCACTGCTATGAGGAAAATGCAAAAAAAGGGGAACGTCTCGGAAAAACGATTGACCGTATCGGCATGGAACCTTTTCAGGCAGCCATTCGCGATGCATAAGACACCTGCCCGAGGCTCCCTCAACAACCATTTAGCAGTAACCTGAACAGGGAAAGCCCATTCAAACAATGAAGCTCCGCTTTGATCCCTTCCAGATTTTCACTTCAAGCCAAACTCCGGTCGGGCTCTATGCCCGCCAGAAGTGGCTCGGAGAAGCAAAAACCCCAGAATGGCAAGCTGATTGTCATACCTGCGTCAATGGGCTTTTCAAGAATCAGTCAGCCGATGGTTCCTGGGATCAAAACCCTTTGACAACCATCAAGCGGCTCTTTGGGCTGCACCTGACAGTCCGCTCAGCCAGTAGACCCATCAACACCGCCCTGGACTGGCTTCTTGCCGGCCTTGATCAGCCAGAAGAGCCAAGAATTCGCTTTGAACATCCCATTTCGGAGTCTGACCTACAGGGGCTCCCGTTTGTCCCGAGTCATCCAGACATGTTGAACGGTTGGCTGCTCTGCAGACCGAAGATGGCGAATGGGGAAATGACCTTCCCTTTTTTCAGACCCTGAACGCCCTGGCCCATTTGACCTTACCCCAGGCTGAAAAGCAGCTTGACAAGGCATTCCAAAGAGTGATTGGATTGCAGAAGAGTGATGGAACCTTCAGCCGGAAGGAGCCGGAGTGGAATACGTTTCTCACGGTCCATGCCTTGAAAAACAAAGGCTTGATCAAACAGAAAAGGGTGTTGGCATGAAAGACCAGCTCGTATTATTGACCGGGGCCACGGGGTTTATCGGCGGCAGACTGCTGCGGCGTTTCCATGAACAGGGCATCCGAGTCCGCTGCCTGGTTCGTTCTCCAAAAAAGTTCCAGACCCTGTATCCGAACCTGTCAGACATTGAATTGGCGGAAGGCGATCTTGTCCAGGGAACCGGTTTAGCTGAGGCTTTGCAGGGTGTTCAGGCCTCCTATTACCTGGTGCACTCCATGGGACCGTCCCCGGGTTCTGCCGGCAAAGGATTTGCGGAAAAGGATCGTCTGGCCGCCCGAAACTTCCGCCGTGCAGCCGAAGAAGCAGGCGTGGAGCGAATCATCTATTTGAGCGGCCTTGGAGAACAGGGTTCGGGTCTGTCCACGCACCTTTCCAGCCGCCAGGAAGTGGGACAGATTCTTGCTTCGGGCACTGTGGCCGCCACAGAGCTCAGAGCGGGCGTCATCATTGGCTCAGGCGGTGCTTCCTTTGAAATCATCCGCTATCTGACCGAACGTCTCCCGGTGATGGTTGCTCCGCGATGGGTTGATACTCGGTGTCAGCCCATCTACGTGGAGAATGTCCTGGACTATCTGGCCGGCTGTCTCGAAGTCCCTGAAACAGCCGGTCAGATCTTCGAGATCTGCGGTCCGGATCAGTTTTCCTATCGGGAGCTGATGCTGACCTACGCCCGGGTCAGAGGCTTGACGCGCTTTATTCTGACCGTGCCTGTCCTGACGCCAAAGCTCTCCTCCTACTGGGTGCAGCTGGTCACTCCGATTCCGGGCTCGTTGGTCCAACCCTTGATAGGCGGTCTCAAAAGCGAGGTCATTTGCCTCGATACGCGCATTCATGACCTGATTCCTGTTCGACTCATTCCAATGGAAGAAGCTATCTGCACCGCTCTCAGCGAAGAAGAACAGGGGCCGGGGGCCCTTCCCTCCAGGCAGGCCTGCTTGTTCAGGGAATAGGTTTTGCAGAAGGCCGCGTGCATTTCCCTGGATAGCTCCTCTTTCTTTTCAACCCACTCCTTGCTTGGAGTCAGCATGAACCTGGAGGAAAGGGGCTATCAGACTCAATCTGATATACAAGGGGATGTGTTACCTTTCAGGCAGCGGCTGCGTCTCTTCAGAGACCGCATCCAGCCCCGGACCATCGTCACCCAAAAAATGGCCCCGCGTTGAATCCAGTTGATCGTAAGATGAATCTCTTACTGAAAAAAGCCATTCGAACCTGGTTTGTCTTGACAAGCATCCACATCAATACCGGAATCATCAGGAGAGGAATCCAAAAAGCCAGAGCGGAATTTTATTTCCAAACCCGGATTCGACTTCATCAGCTGCAATAAAGGCATTCTCAATATCCTGAATTTGTTTTCCCCCTTTGTTTTTCCCACCGACTTCGAATGTATAGGTTTCATTCACGACAAAATCCCCTTGACGTGCCGTACACATTGAAGACGTTTTTTGCGGTAAAGGAGAAATTGAATTCCCCATCTGGTTGACAAAGAACGTTTCCCGGAGCGTTCCACTATTGATTGCATCAGAGAGGGCATACATCAGATTTGGATTCTCCAGATAGATTTTGTCTGGTTTGGAAAGAATCTTGTACCCGGTTTGCCGGGGTTTGATGAGCAGCAAAAGTTTGGCCTGCTCCAAGCTTTCAAGATATTCGTAGATCTTGGGCCTAGATATTTCGGTATGCGAGGAGAGCTTTTGGATATTGACCTTTGACGGGACATTGACAGCCAAAAAAGTGATGAGCTTCTTCAGCTTACTCACTTGTCGTAAGTCTATCTGCTTGATCAATGGCAGATCGACCTCAAGCACATGATTGATGACCTGGCCAAGCTTGAGTCCATAGACGTCAGTTCCTTCAAGAAAAAATGGGTAATATCCATACTGCAAATAATGACGAAAATGTTCAAGGGGTTTGATTTGCCTGAGGATGTGCCGAGTCTGCGTGACATGGTCTCTGAGAATATCTTCCAAATCGAGAACGGGAAAAGATACCCCCGACTCGAAAAACAAGAACTCTCGGAATGAAAGTCCGTGGAGTGTGTGCATGACGGCCCGCCTACTGAGATCGGCATCCTGGTCCTGGAGTTGCAGAATACTTGATCCGGAAAAAATGATCTGCAAATCCGGACAAGTATCATACAGAGTTTTGATATGCCCGGCCCAATTGTCATACTTATGGACTTCATCCAAGAGGAGTGTCTGCCCCCCATAACTCGAGAATTCGCGGCCAAATTCATATAAAGACAGATTCTGGAATTTGGGGTGATCGACTGCTACATACAAGGCCTTTTCAGATCCATGATGATGTTCTAATAAGTACTGCAGCATCATGGTGGTCTTTCCAGTCCCTCGGGCTCCAAGAATTCCAAGACATCTCGGAGACCAGTCCATTGCTTTGTAAAGATATCTCTTCGTATTCGGGAGATATCGTAGCCGCGCCTCCTGCTCCAAAAACCAGAAATCCATATCCCCTCCTCGCAATTCCAAAAAACGTAAATCATTATTTACATTTTTATATATAAAATGTCAAATGATATTTACAAAAAATTTTTTGATAATTTTGGTTGACAGGGGACTTGATCCCCTGCTCAACTCGCTACATAACGGCTATGGATATAATATTTTGTTCTTAAAGGAGGTATCTAAGATGATTGAGAAACGAAATACTGTTTTTATGATCTTTTGCATGTTAATGCTTTTGTGGGCCGCGGCATTCTCAAGTGCAGCTTATGGAGCAGATGTCGCGGGCAGCGAGGACCATCCTCTAATTTCCAGATTCCCTGGTTCAACTATTGTCTATCATGAACAGGTGGACTTTGATGAATATGTCCTTCCGCTTGGAGGGCTTGATGATGAAAGAAATTTGTCAGAGAGCCGGAGAGTCGCGGGGCAGATAACAAGAATCCAATATAGAGCCCCGGAAGACCGTTCCACGTACGAGGTCTACCATAACTATAAGTCTGCCCTCAAAGAGGCAGGATTTGAGATATTGTTTTCAGGGACGAATCAAGAGCTTTCCTGGAGGTGGACGTATGTTTTGTACGAGTATGGGAAAGTGAATTCGCCACTGCCCTCGGATGTTCTGGAGAAAAGCCTTTTGGTGAGCGAGGATGATTTCCGTTATCTGTCCGCCGAGCTTAGTCGGATAGAGGATGGGAATGTGTATGTGGCCCTGACTGTTTCACAAACCCAACCCGCTGACGGGCCTGGAATTCAGCTGGATATTGTTGAAGAAAAGTCGATGGAAGAGGACAAGATCACAATCGACGCCGAGGCCATGGCCAGCGAGATCGACCGTAGCGGATCTGTCTCTATTCAGGAGATTTACTTTGATACCGGGAAGGCAACCTTAAAAGCTGAGTCCGAAGCAGCCTTGGAGGAAATTGCAAAATTTATCAATCAAGAGTCCGGTATGCGTTTTTATGTAGTAGGACACACAGATAGCCGGGGAGAGCTTGATTACAACATGGCCCTTTCAGAGAGCCGGGCTGAATCAGTAGTAGAAGCACTGGTCGCAAATTATAACGTCGATGCGAATAGGCTTACCCCTAAAGGTGTAGGCCCATTAGCTCCAATTGCAAGCAATGACACTCAAGAAGGCCGAGCTCAGAATCGACGTGTGGCGATTGTGAAGAAATAGGTAAGGCCGGAGATTCCATCAGGCGACCTACTCTGGCGTCAAGCTGATCATCTGGGACCCGGAAACTAGAAGTCATCTCAAAAATCATCGAAAAGGTGGGGCTTGATTCTATCCGAAAGTATAACCTTCCTGCTTCACTCTGACCGGTGTTCCGCTGTCGCTCCACACCGGCAGGTGAGCAGGCCGTTCGCGGCCTCCGGCTATCATGCCGTTCAAATAACTATATGTTAATAATGTATCGCTTT
>JAABTT010000118.1 GCA_011389765.1 Desulfohalobiaceae bacterium S24
ACATCACCGGGCAGGACTTTGATCGCCAGGTGAAAATGGCTCCCCATGAGGCAGAAGCCAAGGACCTCTACAAAATAGATGGAACTGAAATACGTTATGGTTTCAAGGAGTTTGTCCTTCTCCTTGGCTTTCAGGGGGAATCCCGGCAGGGCGGTCCGGGAGATCACGTGGTAGACAGTGGGCCGGTGTGAAGTGGTAAATCTGGCAATTCTGGGCATGGCATTCCTCCGTTGGGTGAGGGGAAAAGCTGATGAGATCAGACATAGGGGAAAGAATATCTAATGTCAAGTAAAATTTGTCTGTCCCATAATTCTTTTCTTTATTTCTTGAACAATTGTTATTGCGGCCGTGGAGGTTATATGATTGGAGTATATCTCCCTGAAAAGAAGGTGAAGGGGATTTTGCTGGGGCGTCCTGCGGTTTAAATTTGGGATGTTTTCCTTGGCTGCTGAAATCGTCATCGCCTAGCGACGATAGGCAGATATCCGGCGCATGCCCGTATGATTCGGTAGATACCCGTTTTATGCGGCTTTCGAGGCTTTTCTCGGCGCTGGAGCACCCTGCAAAAGCCCTTGAGTACTCAGGTCTTCGTCCAAATCGGGCCAATGGATTCCATAACCTCCTCCGGCAATTTTCCAGTTTTGAAGCTGCTTCGGGGATGCATGCAACAAGCGCGGATACCATGCCAAGGGAACTGTTATGGTCCGACCGTCAAAAAGATCAACGCTGATTGTATCCTCAGTAAAAGACACATCGCTGACGCGTTCACCTGGTCTAGGCTCCGAAGTATTCATACCAGGCCTCCACTAAATGTTTATGATTTTCGACTGTCAATGCTTCCAATTTTCTCAACTCTCTGGCTGGAAATCCAAGATTATATGCCAACGCCACAGGATTAAGCCAGAATTTGGCAGAAAATGAATCCCGATCGATATGGATATGAGGAGGTTCATTCAGATCATGGCTGACAAAATAAAATCTGTATGGCCCTTTTCTCAAGACTGCTGGGGACATCTTGAATTTCCTGAGTTAATCAGAGTGATAAGAGGTGATATTTATTTTTTATCCGGGCCGGCAATTGCACAATACGTCGTTATTTTAAGGGAGAAGGGATCTATAGTCAATTATCACTTTGTGTCCAATTTTGAAGTCATTGAAAATATTTTCAATAATTTTGAAAAATTATACTTAAGTGTCAAGGCGCTGCTATGAAGTCTGGATTATGCCTCACAAGACGAGTTCAGTGGCTGGCGCGTGGTGATGATTTACTCTAGTCCAAACTGTACCAGCTTCTGATTAGAACATCACGAAATTCGGGTCCAGTCAACCAGTCTTTTTCCTAAGCCGTCAACCGTTTCTTCATCTCAGGGCTTTTTATTATGCAGAAGATGTCCTAAGACGACCCTCCCCTGGCCCCTTCCTGACCAGGGAGGGGAATATAGGACCGGCATTTCCTCGAACATCCTGGATCGACATATTTAATCGTCTCTCCTGGTATGAAACTTGATTTTTCTTTCTCCGTCACCCCGGCGTAGGCCGGGGTCCAGCTTTTTCAGTCTGGATTCCGGCTCCCGGATCGGGGTCCGAGATGACGTTCTTTTACCGGAATGACGGAGGGGGTGACCAAAAGTTTCATCATTGATCAAACTGGCAATTATGGACTTCAACCCAATTATCTAATAGCCGGGCCAAGCATTCTTAAATATATTAAATAATTATATGTCAGATTTGCCAGAGGCAAATCTGGCACCTGGTTCGACCTTGTTCGATTCAGCACTGCTTGTAGAGTAGAGTCTACAGTTCGAAGAGGGGAGTGCCCGGGGTTGCCTGGAACTGTTGACCCCTTAGTCCGATCTGAATAGGATGGCCTCTTTCCGGACTCCGAACACAAAGAGACATTCAAGGGAACCGATCATGAACAAAGAATTGCCGGAACCATCTTGCTGGACGCTGTCAAGGTGGGAAGAGTTGACTGAAAGTATCAGCCCGTTCGCTCGCAAATGGGTCGCTCAAAATGCCCGGATCTATCTGGACAAACAGGCCAGAAGCCCTTTCATCAATCGTTTGCTCAAGGATGAAACGGCACCGGTGCGAGAGCGGGCACGTTATGATCTTCTTGATACCTTCATGCCGGATCTGGCCGATCACTATCTGGAGGTGGCCCTAAAGGAAGATGCCTGGAAAAAAAGGAGAACCAATGCCCTGCAAGCCCTGGCCGGACTCGGTGACACAAAGCGTCTCACCGTCTGGCTTCAGGAAGTCTCAGAGCGGATCCAAAAAGGCAGCTCGCCGCCTCAAAACAACCTCCAGGAGCTGTTCTCGCTGCCAGTGACACTGACCTTGCTGTCTCCGGTTGAGGCCGCCCCGTTGGCAGAACTGCTGTTAGAAACCATCGAGGAAGCTATTGAAGAGGATTCATTCATTTTTGAAGAACATGAAAAACGGCTCGGCACGGCCATGGTCGGTCTCATGCTTTCTCATCCCCGTCCCGGGGAGATGCTCGATTTCCTGATCGAATATGAGCTGACCGATTACCTGTATAGAGGAATCTCAAGCGTCTGCGGCCGGGAATGGGACCAGGAGTCTTCCAAAGACCGGGAGCCGGAGGATGCGGAAGCCGAAGACCAAGTCTTTCCCTGGGATCTGCCGTCTGACCGAGTCGAAAGCTATCTATCCGCTGAATTCATGCAGCGTTGGCAGGAAGCTCCTGCAAAAAGGGTTGAGCTCTGTTTGGAACAGGCCGGGGCTCTGCGAACCAGGGTACTCGGCGTATTCGGCGAAACAGAGCCCCAAGTGCATGGGGTCTTTGCGGACGATGTCTGTCGTCTCAGACGCATGGACTATTTGCTGGAGATGATAGCAGATTATGCCGGACACCGATACATCGATCCGGATATCGCGGAAATGAGCGCCTGCGCCCTGCTGATTCTGCTTGCGGCGGGACAAAGCTGCTGGGGGCGGACACATGCGGACATTTCCAAAAAAGAGAAGCTCTCGATCCTGGCAGAAGATCGACCTGGCATGATTCAGGATTGGATGTTTGCCTTTTTTCTGAAAGAAACCGTTGAAACGGGTGATTCTGATTTCAGAGATGCTCTGCTTAAGCTTTCGGAATCAGCCCTTCAAGCATACGACTCGGCCTGGGCCAAGCGAATACTCGACCTGGCGCCTGCTTTTGATCTGGTCGAACTGATCCCCCGTCTGCTGGAAATCCATCAAACTATCGTAAGTGGTGACGAAGATGGCGAAATTGCCTTTCTGGAGAAGGTCCTGACCTCGTTTCATTCCCCTTTTCTCTGGCCTGAATATGCCCGGCAAACCGGGCTGGGAAAGGCCGTTGATCCCGAATCCGTCCAGGCCTCTTCCTTTGCCTGGCAGCATCTCGCCTTCACCTTCCGGCTCCTGCAGACGAATCCCTGCCCTGAGGCTTCCGGCTGGATGGAGGCCAATTTCGACTCCCTGTTGCAGGAGGACGAGGTCGAGCTGTTGGAGGCTGTGCTCTCCTCTGCCGATCAACGCTTCATCCCCTACCTGGAGTCCCGCCTGGCTGAGGATGAGATCGGGCGCAAATCGATCTTTCAGACACTGTGCCGCCTGTACGCTGATCCGAGGGCCTTGGGCAGCGATGTGGAGCAGAATCTATGGGAAGAGGAAGAACACCGGAATCAGGAGTTTTTGGATCTTGGTAAGCTGTCTCTGATGGATGCTGACCAGGCTTGGGACCTCTTTGCTGAAAAAAGGCAAAGCCTCCAGTTGCGCTGCGATACGTGTCAGGGGGTCTACAATTACATCCCCGAGCGGGTCATTGTCTATCCAGGTATGGAGGAGGGTGAGAAAACCGAGGTCGATATCGGCGGGGAAATCGCCTGCAAGGCCTGCGGGGCCACCGGGGAGCATCTCTTATTGACCAGGGCTGGACAGCAGCAGCTGAACGCGGCCATGCTCCCCAGACTACGGGATATGTCCGGGCTGTTTTCCGACGTGGAGACCATCAGCCAGGACAGACCAACCAAGCAGCAAATTCTGGTCTATCCACAGAAACAGGCAGCCCTTGGACAAGCGGTCCGGACCATGAAAGAAGGGCTCGAACTCTATGCCCAGCAGCTCACCTTGAATCCCCGCAGTCCCAAGCTCCTGGTAGGCAGGGCGAACCTGCACAAGCGCTTGCTGCGCCTGCATGAAGCCAGACAGGGATACCTTGAGGCGCTTGAGGCGGATCCAGTCTGTCTGGATGCCATGTTGAGCCTGGGCGAACTGGACAACAGACAAGGCCGATTTGATGAAGCCTGGCAATGGCTGCAGAAGGCTTACCAGGTGCATTCCACCGGGACTGTGCTCCATGCCGATCCGGATGATCTGAGGCGACACATTGTAGAGACGTATGTGCAGGAAGCGCCCAAGCATGGCCAGGCGCCAGTCGAGGCCAAATGGGATCGCAAGCATCGGACCAGGCGCAACGATCTGTGCCCCTGCGGCAGCGGCAAAAAGTACAAAAAATGCTGCCTGAACCGGGGTTGAGCCGCTATCTATACTGCTCCAACTTGCCTCTTTCAGAGTTTTGTCGTTGAAACTAAGGGACAAACGGTCTTTGTTTCAAAAACCAAAAGTGGATCAGTATAGAAAAAAGAGCAACATAATGTCCCATACGCCTAATGTATCTCCCCCCCTGCTTTAAACAAAGCCAGTTTCAGCTTCATTAACTAAAACAGACTTCTCATAAAGTGTCTCTGGGGCTATATCAATTTACAATATTTACAACTGCTCAGCCAAAACCTGATTCAAGCGCCTTGAGGGCTTTGAGTCATTAACAGACAGCTCGTTATCGAACTCCATGAAAAAGGCAGGTAAATGGCAGAGTCGCAACTGATCTACTCATACACCAAGCCGCTTCATGGAATACAAGCCCTGCACGCCGCCCACCGGAGTGAACTTGCGCTCGTCCTTGGACTGCAGCAAATGCTTGACCTGATCAAAGACCTCGCCCACAAAGGCCTTGGAGCCGATGATCCCTGAATCAGTAAAATATCGGCAACGATATCTGAAACGATCCACCCGGCTGATCTTGTATTTCCTCCGACGTTCCCCTTTCACGATCTTGGGATCGATTCCCATTCTTCCTCCTGTATTTTCGGCCTGACCACCGACCACCGACCACCGACCACCGATCTCCGTACTCTGACCTCTGTCCACTGCTGCGCCAGTTTCATAGACAAATTCCCGATATTTGCGCACGATCTCATCCGATTCAAACTCGTTCCATTCTTTCATCCCAAAGTCCACACACAGCAGATCGTCTTTGTTTTTGGTCTGCACATGATAGCCCAGGGAGCACCACTTGTACTCCTCAGGCCGCTTCACAATCCCGGCCCGGATCGGGTTGAGATCGATATAGGCCAACAAATTGACCAGGGTCAAACCTTCTTCCACGATCAGGCTCTTGAAGCGTTCTCCCCAGAAGAATCCACGCCGGTTGTGCCGTTTGTTGAAATACCTGGAAAAGGTCTGCTTGATCTCCCGGACGTATTCCGAGAGATCGGTCCACTTGCGGCAAAACTTGGCATACTCCTGATCCCCGAAGTATTTGTCCTCTCCGTACCGTTTCTGAAAACGTTGCTTGACGTCCTCCCGAGTCGGGACATCACCGGGCAGGACTTTGATCGCCAGGTGAAAATGGCTCCCCATGAGGCAGAAGCCAAGGACCTCTACAAAATAGATGGAACTGAAATACGTTATG
>JAABTT010000119.1 GCA_011389765.1 Desulfohalobiaceae bacterium S24
GTGCATGACCATCTCGCTTTGTTCATACACCGCCTCAGGGGTGTCCACGATTTCGGCCCCGGCCTGTTCATAGGCGGCGTCCTCAAATCCGCTGCCCCGCCCTGCGTCTTTTTCCACCAGGACCGAGTGCCCTTTGCCTGTCATGACTTCAGCCCCGGCCGGGGTCATGGCCACCCGGTTCTCTTCCGACTTGATTTCTCGTAAAATGCCGACGATCATTTATTGTCCTCCTTCAGCTCCGGTTTCGAGCAGGTGAATTGCCGGCTCGGTATATCGATCACGGGTTTAACGTTTAAGTGAGTTGTAGTGCCTGGTCCAACACCTTGTCAAGTTCCAAATTTTGAGCCCAATCTGGTACTTTGCTTGGGCTTGCGGGATCATGGCGTTTGATCATTCGCTTTTTTGAGACGGGACCGGTGATTCGTCCGCAGTTCTTTCGATTGTCCGAGCCTGCAGTTGTTCATACAGTTTTTCCAGACCCTGGGATGATCGAATATGAATATCCTGCTGGGGAAACGCGATTTCGATGCCGTACTCCCGAAAGGTCTTGTCGATGTCGAACCTGAGATCGGATTCGGTTTCCCAGGCGTTGTCGATGGAGGCATAGAAATAGAGGCAGAAATCAAGGGAGCTGGAGCCGAAACTCAGAAAACGGCAGAACGGGGCCGGGACGCTATAGACTTCGGGATTGGTTTCCGCCAGGTAGATGAGCAGCCGTTTAACCAGATCGATGTCCGAACCGTAGGCCACGCCTACCACGACGGTCCGCCGGATGGTCTTGTTCTGATGGGTCCAGTTGGTGATTTGATCCCCGATGAGCAGGGAATTGGGAAGAAAAACGCTGGACTGATCGAAAGTGGTGACTTCCGTGGTTCGGATATTGACCTCCTTGACCGTGGCCCAGAGCTCCCCGAGCTGGATGATGTCCCCCGGTTTGATGGATCGGCCGAAGAGCAGAATCAGGCCGCTGATAAAATTGTTCACGATGCTCTGCATGCCGAAACCGATACCCACACTCAATCCACCGGCCACCACGGTCAGGCTGGTCAGGTTGACCCCGATAAAGGCCAAAGAGACAAAAAGAAAGATTCCCCAGATGAGATAGGTCATCAAGGTTTTCAAGGTGGCTGTGGTTCCGGGGTCGAGCTGTTCGTTGACTTCGGCGATACTGTCGACCAGGGTGCGCAGGATGATCAGTCCGGAACGGACCATATAGAAGGAAATGAGCACCAGGAGCAGCCTGAAGAAATTGATGGACAGCTTGCCCCAGCCCATCTTTAAGTCCGAGAGTTGTTTCAGGAGCTGAAATTCTCCCAGGTTGATCTCCAGCCAGAAGGCAGCCAGCAGGATCGAACCGATCCAGATAATAGGGATTCCGGTTCCCTGGGTGATTCCTTGACGGAGATAGCCCAATTTGGTTGCCGGCAGGACGGCGATTCGATTTTTTAAAAGATGATTGGCTATAGAGCCGAATTGTAGGGCCAAAACGATCACAAAAAAGAAAGCGGTGATCAACAGGGACAGGTTGATCCAGCCCAGGATGGACAGGAGGGCCAGTCCGGGAAGGATGCCCAGGGACAGATTATGGAAAAATATTTCCAGGTTGGGTCCGGTTTTTGCTTTGTACTTGTAAACCCTGACAGCAAAGATCAGGAGCAGGACAGCCCACACTCCCTGCATGGGCAAAGGTGGAAAGTCCAGGGTCTGCAGTATCAGTGACGAGGCAAATGCGTACCATAAGAGAATCAAAAGATTGGATTTTGTTGATTCCTGCGGCATAATCGACTGTCTGAGCCGATGCAAAAGTTGTACCAGGCCCCGCATGATTAACAGTTGAGCCAGGGTCGCAAAAAACATGGATTGATAAGTGCTGTGGTGAAGGGCGGAGGCAAACCAGATTCCCAGGGCCATGCTGATCATGATCAGAGAGGAAATTCCCAGGGCCGCTTGGAGGTAGGGGATTTTTTTTCTGAAAAAAAGCATTATTCCGAGAAGGAGGCCAAAGACGGCCGAAGTGTAAAGAAAGAGATGGATTGCAAATGGAATCCAGGCTGTTTTACCCAGGAGAAAGAAATTCACGTAGACCGGCAGCCCCTGCTGCCAGACATTGTATTCGTTCAGCCAGAGGTCCGGGTTGCTTTTGAAAATCGAAGGAGCCGGCTCTAAAAAGTAATCCACCCAGGCCGTGCTGATCTCCCTCTGGGTCTGTTCCTGCAAAGTAAGGATGTGTTGGGAAAAAGAGTTGCTCAGCTCCTGTACCCGGTCGAGCTCTTCCTGCAGTTGGTTCAGCTTTTGATTTAAGGCTTCGGCTTTGTAGAGTTGCCGGGTTTTTTCCGTATTCCAGGCCACAGGAAACTTTAGCTGTTCCTCAAGACTTCGTTTATAGATCTCAAGGGAGGAGCCTGTATTGTCCAGTTTTTTTTTCAGGTCCTGCAGGGGCTTAATGCTGTTTTCGAACTGATTTTTCAGATTTTGCAGGGCGTACCTGATGAGATTGATTTTGCGGAAATCATTTCGGACAAAGGCTTTGAGTCTGATGAGCTGATTCAGACGGGGGGAAAGCTCTTGGATTTTTTGCTCAGCCTGGCTGGAAAGATCAGGGAGATTGTTTTCGATTTCCTGGAGTTGGGTTTCAATTTTATTAAGGGTTTCCGATTCCGCCTGTTGAATCGGTTCAGACAGTGCTTCAGTGTTTGTGCCCGTATCCTGGGGGCTGGCAGCCCAGACCTGTGGGAACAGAAAGAGAACGATTCCCAGAAAATAGGCAAGACCTGTGATTCGTATTTTGAACAACATAAAGGTGAATTTCTGTTTTGGATAAGGCCGCTTGGAATGCGCCGGTTTCTTCCTGTTCTTGTACGGCAAGTCGGCCGAGACATCAAGCCTTTTCAACATGATGCCGCCCGGTTGTTTGGCAGACGTCCATCCATCTGACCCTTTGCTTTCTCGCCGGCGATAAGGAGTTGCAGCGAAATCCTGGATGGCGTATCCCTTGTTTTTAAAACGACAGGGAAAGGAGAAGAGGGTATGTCTGAAACATGGTCGGAAGTTCAGTACAACAGGCTGGCGGAACTTGGGGCCTCAAAAGATGATCTCCAGCAGACATTTTGTGATGCAGTTGCGAGGAATCAATTTTTCCAAAAACTGGAACAGGCCCTGATTCAACAGCAGCGCGAACAGCTGCGGATCTTTCAGGAGTCCGTGCGGAAACCGGGCCTCATAGGCCTGGAGGAAGCCCTGTCCGCTGTTTTGATCGAAGCGGGCTTTTCCAGGGTCAGCACCCCGATCATCATGGCCCGGGGTTTGCTGGAAAAGATGGGGATCGATGCGGGACATCCCCTCAACGAGCAGGTTTACTGGCTGGACGACGGGAAATGCCTGCGGCCCATGCTCGCCCCCCATCTCTATTTCGTCCTCAAGGATCTGCTGCGTCTCTGGGACAAACCGGTCCGGATCTTTGAGATCGGTCCCTGCTTCCGGAAAGAAAGCCGCGGCGGCCGGCATTCCCAGGAGTTCACCATGCTCAACCTGGTGGAGATGGGGCTGAAACAGGAGGATTGCCAAAGCAGAATGCCGGAATTGGCGGCCATGGTCATGCAGGCGGCGGGCATCGCGGAGTATGCCTTCGAAACCGAGGAATCCGAGGTCTATGGAACGACCATGGATATTGTGTCCGGCCAAGAGACCCTCGAGCTGGGGTCGGGGGCGGTGGGGCCTCATGTGCTGGATAAGGCCTGGAAGGTCACCGATCCCTGGGTGGGCATCGGTTTCGGCCTGGAGCGGCTGCTCATGGTCCGGGAAAAGGCTCCCGGCATCGCCAGAATGGGACGAAGCTTGAGCTATCTTAACGGAGTGCGGCTGAACATCTGATATCGATTCTGTCGCAGACGACAGAATCGATATACACACTAGTTCGAACACGAATTCAGCCGGCTGTCCAGCGCAGAATCATTCGGATCACGAACACCCGGCTGCTGAATAAATTGGCATGGCAACAAGAAAGTCTTCGGGAGGCATCGCTTCAGGGGTTTTCTCGGCAGGCGAATAGGCCAAATAGCGCCTTTCGGCACTATTTGGCCTCATTGATCGACTCATGCACAACCCGCACGATTTCATCTATCTCCGACTCGCTGATAGTCAAGGGCGGTGAAAACTGAAGGACATCGTTGATCAGCGGTCTGGTGATCACTCCTTTTTCATAGGCGATGTCCACCACTTTGGGGGCCAGGGGGGTCTCGAATTTTTCCCTGGTTCCCCGATCCTTGACCAGTTCCACCCCGACCATGAGGCCCTTGCCCCGGATCTCGCCGATCAGTTCATGGTCCAGATCGGTAAAGCCCCGAAGCAGTCTTTTGCCCATGGCTTCGGAGTTGGCGGTCAGGTTTTCCCGTTCGATGATTTCCAGATTTTTCAGGCCCACGGCACAGGCCAGGGGGGCACCGCTGTAGGTGTAGCCGTGCATGATCTTGTCCTGAGTCTTGAGGACCTCGAAGATATCTTCGGACAAGGCCACGGCCCCCAGTTGGACGTAGCCGCTGCTGATGGCCTTGGCAATGGTCATGAAATCCGGACGCACCCCTTCCCAGTGCTCGATGCCGAACATCAGGCCGGTCCGGCCGAAGGCATTGATGACCTCGTCGGCGATAAACAGGATGTCATAGCTGTCGCAGATGGCGCGGATTTTCTGGTAGTACCCGGGAGGCGGGATGATCACCCCGCCGGTACCCATGATAGGTTCGGCAATAAAGGCGGCCACGTTTTCCGCACCCAGCGCCTTGATTTTTTCTTCCAGGGCCAAGGCGCATTCCAGACCGCAGCCGGGATATTCTTTGTCCCAGGGGCAATGGTAACAGTGTGGGGTGTCAATCTGCTCGAAACCGGGCAGCAGCGGTGCGAATCCCTCGTGGAATTTGGGCAGCCTGGTGCTGCACAAGGCCCCGCAGGAGACTCCGGAATAGGTTTTGTTCCTGGTGATGATGATATCCTTGCTGTCGATCCCCTTGCAATACCAATACAGCCTGGCCAGCTTGAAGATGGTGTCGTTGCTTTCCGAGCCCCCTGAAGTGAAGAACAGGCGGGCGTTCTTGACTGGAACCAAGCTGGAGACCTTTTCCGCCAGTTTGATGGCCGGCACATTGGAGTATTCGTTAAAGGAGTGGAAACTCTCCAGGCTAGTGATTTGCTGGTGGGCGACATCCGCGATTTCGGAACGGCCATGCCCTATGGAGCAGTACCACAGGGAAGCCGTAGCATCGATGTAGTCCTTGCCCTGGATATCGGTCACGGTGCAGCCTCTGCCGCCGGTGATGATTTTAGGGCCTTTGGCCTTTAGGTTCACGATGCTGGAGGTGGGGTGCAGATAATATTTCAGATCGGCCTGTTTCAAGGCCTCGATTTCGGATGTGCTATATGATTTCATATGAACTTCCCCCAGAGGAGTTTCAAATTTCCAATTTCTAATTTCGGGTCCTCAGGCCGACAGGAGTCCCTTGACTTTGACTACCCCGTCCGAAGCGTCTTCGGCAAAGGCGTCGGCGCCGATCTTGGCGGCCCAGCGGGCGGTGACCGGGGCGCCGCCCACGATGGTCCTGATCTTGTCCCGGACCCCGGCG
>JAABTT010000012.1 GCA_011389765.1 Desulfohalobiaceae bacterium S24
AACTTTCAGATTGAAAGGTTTATGGAAATCAAATAAGCATAATTTTAGTATTGTTACCAATGAAATGATAGACCTAATTTGAGGTTTGGGCACTGAAAAAGATTCCGGATCGGATTGTCGGAAAAAAACAAAATTGGATCAGTATATTTGGATTTTTGTGAAAAGTACGGATTTGATTCTCATGTTCCCCAGAGTTTACCTAACTTTATTGAAAAATTGAGGATCAAAAATCAGAGTTCTGCCCAGCAGCAACAGGCTCGAAAGGCTGTTCAGCTCTTTCTGCAGGTGCACCGCATTGATGAAACGAAAACTGATGCCAAGTCTATGGAGCATGCTCCTGGAAAACAAACAGTTGCCAAAAAAATAACAACGTTATCCAGCAGCCTCTTCTGCCCAGGCAAAAATTTCCGAATCCACCAGCAAAAACCGGCAGCTATCACCTCAACTCAAACAAGAGCAGTCATTCAAAGCATTGTATGTAATTTCTGTTGTAAAAGGCAGCGATTTTCAAGTCTTACATAATGAATTTTCTAACAATCAGTCGTCAAAAAAGTCAAGGGGCAGGAAGGCAAAGAAAATCAAGAAATTCAAACCTCCCACTCGTCGCAGAACCTTATCCCGGGAATTCTCTCTGAGGGCTGATTCGCAGAGAAAAGTCCTTTTTGAAACAACCATTCACTACGTTCACGTGGTTATTGGAACAAAAGGCAGTGACGGCAGAGACCTTGATATTTTTCTCCTGGCGACCCCGGTGAAACCAGCAAGCTGAGGCTGGCGCCTGTTTCACGGGACCATTGCTCCCAGGAGAAAAGGTTCAGCCGCTGCGCGGCATAAAGCCACAGCTTGCATAGTCGCGCCAGCGATGGTGTTTTTCGCCCAGGAATTTCGCTGGGCGAAAAGAAACCTGCAATTGTGAGTCCGTTGTGACCAAGAACCAGAGGCTTTTCGTCTCCAATGCGCCGCAAGATCCGGACTGGAACGCCGCCCGGGAATCGATTACGATTTGATCGCCTATCTTGGCTATCCGGTATGCTGGCCAAGTGGCAATCGTATATCCAGCAGCACTCTGATACCGAGTTCAGCCACAGCAAAAAATCATTCCAGTTCTTGACCACGGACAGGCCATTTGGTCACCTCGGGCTGCCTTTCTCACCCCTCGTCAGCTTTCCCATGCAGACAACCGGGCCCTGAGCAGCGAGCTTATCAAAATGCTGGCCAGGTATCTTCTGAAGAATCCTGATCCAAATTCTGAGGCGATTCTGCCTGAATCACTGCACCAGCAAACAAAAAATTCCTGCACGTGAACAATGCAGTTCCCCAAACAAACCGTAAATCAGCATGAGCTTACCTGGATTGACATTCAACGAAATCACCTGCAGAGTAAAAAGAAGATTACCAATAAAGGCTAATTCATGATCACAAGTTGGATGTTCCCTTCCATCCTGGCCACCCTGATTGGCACCATTGTCCTCGCCGCCACCTATTCTTTTCTGTATCGGAGCGACAGAAAAACCTACCTGGGGATCTGGTCCTTCGGCTGGTGCCTTTACGCCCTGCGCTTCGCCTTAATGCTCGCCTATGTCGCTCTGGATACCGGAGCAGGCAGACACCTTCTTCTCATCGCGACTCAACTCACCTCGCTCGGAAGCGGACTTCTGCTCTTGTGGGGCAGCTACCTGTTCCTGGAACAGCGCTTTCCCAAAGCCTGGATCTCTCTCGGTCTTGGCGTGGGTCTGTATACAGTCTTCACCGGACTGTGGTCCACCTCGTTGATGTGGTTAAGCCTTCCAACCTTCTTCTTCCTCGGCTGGATCTACTTCTGGACAGGGGTGGTGTTTCTCCGCAACAAATCGATCCAGGAGGGGCCGGTCAAGACCGTGGGGATCTCGTTCATGCTCTGGGGACTGCACAAGGCCGACTACCCCTTTTTACGGCCGGTGACCTGGTTCGCGCCATGGGGCTATCTCCTGGGCGCCACTCTGGAAATCATCATCGCCATCAGCATGCTCATGGTCTATTTCCAGCGCAACCAGAGGCTGGTCCAGGAAGGCGAAGAGCGCTTTCGACGAACAATCCAAAGCGCCCCGATCGGGGTGGGAATCGTTGACAGGCAGGGCGTTCTCACGGAATGCAATGCGGCCCTGGCGAAGATGATCGGTTACAGCCGGCACGAACTCCTGGGCCTGAATTTTGCCGAATTCACCCACCCGGAAGACTTGAAACGTGAATGGGGCCTGATCGAAGAGTTGTGGAGTGATCGACGGCTGGAATACCGTATGGAAAAACGCTACTTCCACAAAGACGGCTCCCACATCTGGGTGGACGTTGCCGCGTCCCTGTTCAAAGATGAATCCGGGGAGCTGGCCTTCGGGTTCGCCTTCGTGCAGGATATTTCCGCAAAGAAACAATTCGAGGAGGCCCTGCGTAAATCCGAGGAAAAATACCGTCATCTGGCCGAAACAACCAGCGACATCATCGTGGTTCACGACATGAACGGCCGCATCCTGTTCACGAATCAAGCCGGCCGGGATTTTTACGGCCTGCCACATTCGGAAATGCTGAATGCTTCGGTCTTCGATTTCATCCCCCGGGAGTATCATGCGGATCTGATGTCACGGAAAGAACGGCGCAGCCATGGCGATGCGGACATGCATCTCTATGAAATCGAATTCATCAACAACGCCGGGCGACGGTTTCCCATTGAAGTCAATTCCACCCCCCTCATCCAGGAAGGGCACGAACAGAGGATCCTGATCGTCGCCCGGGATATCAGCAAACGAAAGGAGCTGGAGGCCCAGCTCCAGCAGGCCCAGAAGATGGAGGCCATCGGGAACCTGGCCGGGGGCATCGCCCATGACTTTAACAACATCCTCTACCCGCTGATGGGCTTCACCGAAATGCTCAAAGAGGATGTTCCGGCTGACAGCCCCCTGCACAGCCATATCGATGAAATCCTTCAGGCATCTTTTCGGGCCAGGGATCTGGTCAAGCAGATCCTGGCCTTCAGCCGGCAGGGGAGCCAGGAACTCAAGCCCGTCAAACTGCAGCCGATCGTCTCGGAGGCCCTGAAGCTTCTTCGATCTTCCATCCCGACCACCATCGACATACGCACGGACATCAATCCCGAGTGCGGCCTCGTGAGCGCCGACCCCACCCAGATCCATCAGATTATCATGAATCTGGCCACCAACGCCTACCATGCCATGGAGGAAACCGGGGGCAGCCTCACGGTAGGCCTGGAGCAAACCGGGCTGGAGGCGGCACAGGCTGCTCTTTTGAATTTGGAACCAGGGGACTACGCCTGCCTGCGTTTCGCAGACACGGGCCTCGGCATTGACAAAGAAATTCTGGATAAGATCTTCGATCCCTATTTCACAACAAAAAAAACCGGCAAAGGGACCGGACTGGGGCTTTCGGTGGTCCATGGGATTGTGGCCCGCAGCCATGGGGGCATCCAAGTTCACAGTGAACCGGGCCAAGGGACTGAGGTCCAGATTTTTTTGCCGATTCTGGAGCAGGCCCCCCATGGATCTCATCTGGAGTCGAACATCCCCATACCCGGCGGTACGGAACGTATCCTCCTGGTCGACGACGAAGCCTCCGTTGTTAAAATGGAACAGCAGATGCTGGAACGTCTTGGCTATACGGTCACTGTCCGCAACGGAAGCCTGGATGCCCTGGAGGCCTTCAAAGCCGACCCACAGGCATTTGACCTGGTGGTCACGGACATGACCATGCCGAACATGACCGGGGTACAGCTTGCCGCAGAAGTAAAAAAGATCAGGCCGGCCGTTCCGGTGGTCTTATGCACCGGCTTCAGTTACCAGATCAACGAGGAAAAAAGCAAGGCTCTCGGCATTGACGGATTCGTCATGAAGCCTGTAATCATGAAGGAGATTGCCGCAAGCATTCGGAAGATTTTGGACAACAGGAGTTGAGGGAGTCTCTACTGAAACTTTTTATATATAAAACACGGTGTTATTTTTGAAAAGATGAGTTGCTCTCTGAAGTGCTGTCCATATTGGATGCCTGCATCTATTAGCCGGCCAAAACAGTTTGCAGCAAACCGCCAGGCCGTGCGATTTTGAAAAGCATCGCTTCATTTTTGAAAAATCCATTATCCTGCAAGGTTCACGGGGAGGATTGATATGACCTATTCGCCACACTTGAGTTCCGGATTCACATTTGCCAAAAACCGAAGTTCTTTCATATCGCCCCAGTCGGGAATGTGTTCGTTTTGCACGCAAGAGTGCAACGGCACCTGCGAACTGGCACAGGCGGCCGTGTTGGGGGCGCAGACGGTATACCCCACAACAACCGGGAACAACCAAATCGCATCAGAAAAAGACTATCCAATTGATTTTTCACATTTTAATATTAATGGCCGGGTGTTCGGGGCTAAGGGTGTCAATGAAAGCATGGACGAGGCCACCATCTTTAACGTACACCTGGAACGGACCTATGGCTACTTCAACCCGGTCACCATGACAATGCCCGTCATCCTTCCTGCATTGATCAAGCTGAACTGGGAAGACTACTTTGCCGGAGCGGCCATGGCCGGTGTCACCTGTGTTATTGGTGAGCATGCCAGAAACAATGAGCCGAATCTGGAAATCGAAGACGGAAAGGTTACGGTTTTTCCGCTGCTTGAAAAGGCCCTTGACTGCTTTCACCGCTATGACAGGGGATATGGGCAGATTGTGCTGCAATGCAATGTGGATGACGACCTCATGGGCGTTCCTAAAGTTGCCATCGAGAAATATGGAGCCAGGGCCATTGAGATCAAGTTCGGGCAATCGGCAAAGGGAACCCAGCCGGTCATACGGGTCAAGGATCTTGAAACCGCCCTTCTCAAGCAGCAGCAGGGGAATCTGGTTCATCCCGATCCCCGTGATCCATCTGTACAAAAAGCCTATCGTGACGGGGTCTGTCCAAATTTTTACACCTATGGCCGACTGCCCTTGTGGACTGAAAAATCTCTGATGGCCCATATTTCAAGGTTACGGGATCTGGGCGCCAAGAACATCTATTTTAAAATGGCGGGATATGACAGGGAAGATATCGAACGAGTGCTGCGGATGGCCTGTGAGGCCCACGTGGATATGGTCACCTTTGACGGGGCCGGCGGCGGTTCCGGATACAGCCCCTCAAAGATGATGAACGAGTGGTCATTGCCCACGGTCTGCCTGGAAGATGCCGTAATCCGCATTTGCGAACAATTGAAATCCGAGGGATCCATTCTGCCCGCCATCGTGATCACCGGCGGCTTTGCCAGTGAAGATCAGGTATTCAAGGGCCTGGCCTACGGGGATGGCTATGTACAGGGAATTGGTTTGTGCCGGGCGTCAATGGCTGCTGCCATGACCGGAAAAACAATCGGCGAACAGATAAAGGCTAAAGATGTGCCGGAGCGATTCAAAGCCTTTGGTTCAACAATTGAAGAAATATTTTGCGATCTTCCTGATTTGCGTGCTCTGTACGGCACACGGGCCAATGCCTTTTCCACCGGGGCCATTGGGGTTTTTTCGTATCTCAATAAAATTGCCTTTGGGCTCAAGCATTTTGCGGCCCTGAATCGAAAATTCAAAATTGATCTTCTGGACAAAAGCGATCTCATCCCCCTCACATCTGAGGCCAGGGCTCTGATGTCGAATGAGTGGTTTACCTCGGTAAAAAAGTAATTGACCACGCAGACAAACACTGAACCTAAAAGGAGACGAGGATGGACCAATTTACCGATCGGATGCTTCGGGCGGCAAAGCTTGAAGCGGCAGTTTACGAAGAGGTGGAGGCGGACACGGGAGCCATGCGTCAGGCTATGGGAGTCGTCCTGCTCTCAAGCCTGGCGGCCGGTATCGGAGTCGTAGCCAGTCAGGGCTTGAGCGGCATGCTCATGGGCACCCTGGCCGCCCTGCTCAGCTGGTATGTCTGGGCCTTGCTCACCTTTTTCATCGGCACCAAACTCCTGCCTGTTTCCCAAACCCGGGCCGACATGGGCGAACTTCTGCGCACCATCGGATTTTCCAGTGCTCCAGGATTGATCCGTATTCTGGGCATTATCCCGTTTTTGCGGGGTATTGTCTTCCTTATCGCCGGAATCTGGATGCTGGTGGCCATGGTGGTCGCGGTCAGGCAGGCCCTGGATTACGACAGCACCCTCCGTGCGGTCGGGGTCTGCTTCATTGGCTGGCTGATTCAGATACTGTTGATCGGCTTGTTGTTCGCCATTTTCGGCGGGATGCCCCAACCGGCTTGAAAGATACGAGCCCGGTCGCTCGCTCAAAAGCCATACTGCAACAGCCATTTTCCCTGGCCGCATTTTCAGTTTGACAAGAACGACAATCATCTGCGAGCTGTTCAAAATAAAATAAAAGAAGCGCAGGGGGTCAGGTTAAATGAGTTGCCATTAAACAGCAGCTTGGCTCCATATTCTTCTATATAATTCAGTTGTCCTGTGGAAAGAGAGCGTACCTTTCAAGCCTGACTAGATCACGGCCCGAATATACTTCTTCTTCAACAATCTCCAGAACACCACGGCAAAAGCCGTGAGCGGGATGGCCAGCATCATGCCCAGGATCCCCCCGAGGGCCACCCCCCAGAAAAAGACTGCGAAAATGATCAGGGCGGGATGCAGGCCGGTGCGGTCGCCCATGATACGGGGGGTAAGCAGATAGCCTTCGATGGCCTGCACCACTCCGAAAACCACCAAAACCAGTGCCACCAGCACCAGGCTCCCCCCTTCGCCGAAATAGGCCAGGGGCAGTGCGACCGCCAGTCCGGCGATGCTCCCCAAGTAGGGGATGATGTTGAGCAGCCCCAGGGCCATGCCGAACATAAGGCCGTAGGGCAGCCCGACCAGGGCAAAGCCGCTCGCGAACAAGACGCCCTGGAGCAAGGCGATGATGATCTGGCCGCGGAAAAAGGTCAGGAGAATGCCGATGAACTGATCGAGCAGATAGAGGAGATCGTCCTTGGTTTCCTCCTTGAAGAACGGCAAAAACTCCCTGATCTCCCTGGTGTCAAAAGGCTTGGCCATGAGAAAGAAGGCCAGGTAGACCGGAAGAACCGCCCAGGCGAATAAGCTTGAAGCGGATTGAAACACCTGAGCAATGGACTGCGAGACCTGCGAGCCGGAAGTCCGAAGCGCACTGGCCAGCATGCCTCCGGGATTTTCCATAAGATTATCGAATGTGGACAGCAGTCCGTATTTTTTCAATAGGGCTGATCCCTGGGGCCAATAGGATTGCACCGTCTCCTGGACAGCCTTGATCATGGACGGCAGGTCGTCGACGAGCTGAAGCACCTGATTCACGGCGAATATAGCAGCGAACCAGATAAAAATCGCCAGCGGAATAAAGGCGGAGAGAAAAAACAGCAGCAGGGCCGCTCCCCGGGACCCGCGGCAGCCCTTGAGCAGCAGGTTATAATACGGTCGGAGCAGCATGGTCAGAATCCCTGCCACCACCGGCGGCAACAGGACGTTTTTGAAAAAGCCGACAAAAAGCGCTAATCCCCAGACAATGGCGATGCACACCAGCCCGAGCACCAGGGCCGACCCCAGGGTGATCGCGGCGGCAATGGTCGCCCGCTGCCGCGGTCCCAGTTCAATATTTCCCAACATACGGTTCACACGGAGGACTTGAAGTTTCGAAAAGGCCCTGAACGTATGCGGGTCCGCCACTGCACAGAGCTGTTTATTTCCTGCTTCAGACTATAGCACTTCAGCTTCAGATGTCAAAACAGGCCTTTCATAACAATCATCCCCGGGCCCCGATACACATCCTAACTGCACTTTTCCCTAGCCCTGGCCCGAATTTTTCCCTACAGTCGGACGAAATACGCATTACGTTCCCGAATCCAAGCACGCATTCGGCAGGCAAAGATCCCCCGTGAGCAAGCCTTAAAAAACCAAGGGCCGAAAACGTTAAAGCGAAAGAGAGCTCTGTATACTGTTGATCGGCTTGTTTTTTTCCTTGTTCGGCGGGATGCCCCACCCGGCTTGAGCAGGACGTGCACATTTCTGGCCGACACTTACTGCTGCTTCAGAAAATAATGCTTGACAATCCAAAACAGCCTGCCGTACACTGAAAACAAATGATTGATAAAGCCAAACTTATCGCGAGGTAAGGACGGAAAGCCGCGGATCTCTCTGAGATGGCCGGGTTGCCACACATTGAACGCCTCATTTTTGAATCCCCCCCCTCATTGTGGTGCCATACATTCCGGCATCTCCAGAGACTTCCTTTCCCCCGCTTCCCAGCCCTCACTGGCATATCTTCGGGCATCATGATGGCTGAAAAGCCATGATGCAAGAGTCGTCTTTTGTGACCGAATTTTCTCCAAGTTTTCTGTTCCGGCAGGAATTGCCGGCAAAAGAAGGAGGCTGAAAATGTTCATCACAGCTTCGATTTCCTATCCCCCGAACAGCGCAGAGGCCATGGCCAGACTATGTATGGAAGCCTGGGAACTGCAGGGCGGCTCATCAGGAAAGCACCCGTCCATTTGCTTCAATCAACAGGAAGACACCCTGCGCCTGTGTATTTCCGAACCTGGGAACGCTCCCCCTGCAGATGACCTCAATCTCCTGAAGATGTATCTAACCAAGTTATTTGGAATTCCCGGGGCCAGATTCGGGGTCCGCATGACTTTCTGAGGTTGAACCGAGCATGACGAAAGTTCAAACCTCCCGGATACTGCCTCCTTCCCTGCCCGAGATGATCGACCGGCCTCGTCTTATCCGGCGCCTGCAGGAGAACGTGGATCATCGCCTCATATGCATACTCGGGCAGGCGGCCCAGGGGAAATCGACCCTGGCGGCCCGCTTCATCCAGACATCTTCAATGAATCACGCCTGGATCAACCTGATTGCCGAAGACGACAATCCGGTCAATCTTTTCTATGCAACAACCGCCTCCATGAGCTCTTTTCTTGATGCCGGGGATGTCGAGTTTCTTATGCAGTATCCCGGTTCCCAACTCGGTCCGCGGGATCAAAAAGCCCTGTTTCAGGATTGGACCAGAACCATGTTCAATCATCTCCATGCCCCGACCCGGTTCATCTATGACGGTCTGGAAAGACTGCCCGACACCTCCCCGTCCTTTGCTTTCCTGCAGGTGCTGTTGCAAGAGGCCCCGGAACAGATCACATTCATCCTGATTTCGAGACGAGAGCCCCCGCTTCCATTGCATGAATGGAAAATGAAACAGCGGGCCTTTGTCCTGTCCAACACAGACATGGCCTTCACCTACAAGGAGACCCGATCCTTTTTGCGGGAACACTGTGGCTTGCGCTGCGAACGGGAGCAAGTGAAAAAAGTCTGGCAGTCCACGGAAGGGTGGGCCGGGGGGCTGGTGCTCCTGGCCCAGGTGCTGGAACACTCCGACCGTCCGGATTTGGAACTCAAACCTATCGACGGGCTTCCGGACAGATTTCAAGCCGAAGTGTTTTTCTATTTCGCCAAGGAAATTTTCGCCAACCTCTCGGAAAACGAAGCCTGGATACTTCTGCACAGCTCGGTTTTCGAAGAAGTCAGGCCCGATTTTGTCGATGCATTGCTCGGCATAGAGGGCAGTGAAACCCTTTTGAAAGAACTGGCCAGACGCAATCTCTTCGTCTCAGCCGTCTACGATGCAGGCAAAGGCTGGATATACAGATACCATCAATTGTTTCGAGACTTTCTGCAACAACTCCGGCAGGACAGATTCGATCCGCAGGTTCAAAAAGCTTTCCAGCACCGGACCGCCAAAGCTTTTGTCAGGGAAAAAAATTTTGAATCGGCCCTCGATTTTTTCCTCAAGGCCGAAGAGTTCTTTCTGGCCGCCTCGGTTCTCCGCGTCTTGGGCCGGGAACTGATTCGAAGCGGACGTCACCGGGATCTTGCCGGGTTTCTGCTTCGATTTCCAGAGCGAATCATCAGGAAAAAACCCTGGCTGATGCTCTATCGCGCCTTATGCCGTCAGTACTCACATGCTGCCGAAAATGTCCGCGATCTTCAAAAAATTGAAGCCATGTTCCGAACAAGACAGGACATCTGTGGTCTCCTGCTGACCCTGGGCTCTCTCATGGAAGCGCTGATGCTTTTGGGGAGGGACATTGTCCCTGTCCATACCTTGCTGGCTAAGGGGGAACAGCTTCTCTCCGAATTGGAGAGCTCGAAATTTTCCCGTGAACAGGCTCATCTCTGGCTGCAGATGGGGTTTTGCTATTCCCTGCGCGGCAAAAACACCAGGGACGGATTCAGGGCCAGCCAGAACGCCTCTATGCTGGCCAGAACCATGCACGACCGCCCCCTGCAGATCAAGGCCTTGATCTATTCCATCATTCCGCTCACGTTTTTGGGGGAATTTCATGAGGCCCGCAGGATCGGATCCCGGGTGGAGCGCATGCTGCAGAACGGGCAGCATCCAGAGCTGGAAGCCTTGTTCTTGAAGGCATGGAGCGAACTCACCCTGTTTGGCGGCCAACGCGACCTGGAACTGGCCAGGGGCCAGATCGATCAGTTGCAAAGCAGGATCGAGCAGTTGGGCCTGCTCTTTTTGCAGGCCCCGGCCATGTATTCCGAATTTGCCTTTCACATCTATGCCGGGAACCTGGAGAAGGCTGAAGCCGTCGGGCAAACACTGCAGCAGATGTCCCGGGATATTGAGAATAGCTATGGCAAGGGCTTTTGCTGCATCCTTCAGGGCCTGCTCGCCTACCACCGGGAGCGCTGGGACATAGCCGGGGAACACCTCGAGGCCGGGCTGGAGATCTTTCGACAAGCCGCCACCAGATCGTATTTACATGACTACGAATTCAGCATCGGTGCCGGACTGGTCCAGATGCACGAGCAGAATTGGCAGACCGCGGAAAGCCTCCTTTTGAGGTCGCTGCAGCACTTTACCGGGATTTCCAGCCAGCTCCCCCGCACCGAAGCCCTCTTATCGCTCGCGTTGCTCGAGGAAAAACAAAACAGGCGCGAGGCAGCCCTCGAATATCTGGAATCCGGCCTGTCTATCGCCGCGGCCCAGGACTTCACCCACTTCGTGATCATCAGTCCCCGGGATCAGCTCGATGTGTACGTTCTGGCCCTAAAAGCAGGCTCCCCTGCAGCCGGGGAGTATGCCGCCCGTCTCTTGCATGCCGGGATTTCCGAATTCGTGGAGGCCGAAGCCAACCGCTTCCGGAATCATCCCCACCCGGGAGTCCGAAAAACCATCCAGGAAGTGCTCCTTAGAAGGCACCGCAGCAGTCGTCCTCTGGTGTATATCCAGTCCCTGGGCGGCTTCCGGGTCTGGGCTGGAGACGAGCTGCTCTCCGAGGAGGTCTGGGAAGGCAATCAGGCCAAAGGTCTGCTCAAGGCCCTGGTGGCCCTGGCTTGGGAAAAGCAGATTCGCAAGGAGCGTCTGATCGAAGAGCTCTGGCCGGAAAGCAGTCCCGGAGCCGGGGAAAAGACCTTCAAAGCGGCTTTGCACCGGCTGCGGAAATCCCTGGAACCCGACCTGTCCTCCAGGCTCGGATCAACCTACATCCATCTCAATGCCGGGTGCGTCTTTTTAGACCATGAACTGTGCCAAACCGATGTGCACCGGTTTGCAGCCCTGTGCGAGACAGCAAAGCGTCTGCTTAAATCCGGTGAAACCAAAAAAGGACTCGGGTATTGCGAAGAGGCGCTTCCCCTGTACCAAGGAGACTTTCTCCCCGACGATCCGGACCCGGAATGGGCCCGGGGGACCAGGGAGGCACTGCGCCAAAACTCTATTGCCCTCCTGATCAAGGCGGGTCGAAGCTGTGAGACCCAAGGCACCTGGACCAAGGCCGTACGATTCTATGAACGGGTGCTGGGATGCGATCCCTGTCAGGAGGAGGTCTATCGCAGGATCATGGCCCTCTATGCTGATCACGGCAAGCGAGCCAAGGCCCTGCAAATCTACGAGCAATGCCGTATAATGCTGCGTGAAACCCTCGATATCCAACCGGACAGCCAGACCGAATCCCTCTTCCGCAAAATTCGGAGATAGTACGAAGTTCAGAGCCTCGAAGGATTTTTTCGGTCTCTGCTCCTGCCGGAAAATATTTTTTTGGCCGGCCTGCGGATACAACGGGCCTCACACCGGGCACCGCTTAACGGAACTCGAAACCTCTCCGGAACCTTGCTGATGTATAAGAAAAGATCATGGCAATGATCAACAGCAGAATCCATCAGGGAGGTTACCCATGTCGGGACAGAAGCACAGGCAAGGCGGGGGAGACGATGTTCAGATCGAAACCGGGACCATTCCGAGCACAGGCGCGCCCTCCGGCTCTCGTTTCGGCAGCACCTGCCGGATATGCCTTTTGAGCGCATTCGCGGGAATGCTGGGCCTCATATTGCTTTATTTGCTCATCGCAACCGGGATCGTCTACGCGATCCCCTGACTTAGTGCTCTGATTCGTAAGTTCGGTGACGTATTCTCTCTCAGACTGATCGAACCAAGGAGGAGGGCCCTGAATTTGTAAATCCGAAATCCGAATATCGAAATTCGAAACAAATTCGAAATTCGAATGACCCAATGACCGAAACTTAGAGAAAACCCTTTGCTGTTTCAGATCAAACGGTAAGGAATTCTGCTCTGTTTTGTTTCGAATTTTTGTCATTCGTGCTTGTTTCGTACTTCGTGCTTCGAATTTCGGATTTTTCAGCGTCGCTTCCGTTCCCAAGAGTGAACATTCTTTTGGCATTGCGATGTCACTGTATTTACGGCTGCGTATACTTCAGACCTGAGGGGGGCCCTTCGAGCCGGCCTGATGCTCATGCCGATCCCAAGCCCATGCTTCGCAGGTAGACATCCATAAATGCGGGAAGCTCTGCGATGGAAATATGTTCAACCTCCTGCATTTTTTCTTTCAAAAAGTTGCGGGAAGATGTGTCGACGAGCAGCCTGGCGCAGCCGTTGCGGCTGGTGTTGCCGGCAAAGACGAGCTTTCGGCCCGTACCGGGGGGAATCAAGCCAATGCCTTCCAGACTCGAGGCGCGTAGAAAATGTCCGAAGCCGCCGCCGATCACGATGTGGTCCAATGCTTCTGACGAACAGCCGGTTTCCTGCATCAGCAGGTCCATGGCCGCCCGGATGGCCCCTTTGGCCAGCTGAACCTGACGCACGTCGCGTTGCGTAAAAAACACCCCGGGGGCGAACTCGAAGGCCGGGACATCCGAAACCGTCACCAGGCGTCCGTGTAATTTTTCCGGAATCTTGTCTTTCTCCGAGGGCTCCAGCATCCGTCCCGAGATCTCGATGACGCCCAAACGCACCAGCACCGCCACCAGATCCAAAAGACCGCTGCCGCAGATCCCCTTAATCGGCCCTTCCCCGATGCTGCTCAGCCTGATGTCCCCGTCCTCAATGCGCACCGCCTCCACGGCACCCTCGGCAGCCCGCATTCCCGCAGAAAGGACCGCCCCTTCAAAAACCGGACCGGCTGCGGTGGATGTCGCCACCAGCCTGCCCCCGATGTTCAGCACCATCTCTCCATTGGTACCCACATCGAGAAAAAGCGCCTTCTTGCTGTCTTCGAAAAAGCCCTCGCTCATCAGCAGTCCGGCACTGATGTCTGTCCCCACAAAGGCATGAAGGATGGGTGGGAGATACACCCTGGCCCCTGGATTGATCTGCAGGCCGAAGTCTGCGGCCGGATAGCTGCTCCCTCCGGCGAGGCTCACCTCAAACGGATCACGGCCCAGAGGGAAAGGGTCGATGCCCGCCAGGAGCTGAAGCATGGTCGTATTGCCCCCGAGCACTCCATCCAGGATCTCCAAAGCATTGGAGCCGCTTTTTGCACAGACTTCAGAGATCCGTTCATGTAAGGCGTCTTGAATCGCCCCGGACAATTCCGCCAGGCCTTCCGGGGTGGACCCGTGATGAATCCGGGTCATGACATCATGCCCGTAAGCGATCTGGGGATTCAAACTCGAAGCCGTGGCCAGCTCTTCACCGCTGTCCAGGGACAACAGGGAAACCACCAGGGTCGTGGTTCCCAGATCAATGGCCAGGCCTTTGGGGGTGAAAGACGGATCCCAGAATTTTAGTTTTTCGGATTCAGAGCGTCCCTCATAATGGAGCCTAGAGCTCTGAGCGCAGGATTCCAGACGAACCGCCGGTGCCAGGCTGGATGCAGACAAAGGCCCCCCTTCAAAAACAAAGGAGCCGGCCCGCAGGGTCTGGGCCTCGGTGCGAAAATCATGCGGCAGGCGGACCCGCAGGTCCTGATCCGGCTTAAGCCGGCAGGCAAGCCGCAGTCCTTGAGCTCCATCCTCCTCGGCAAGGTTTTCATGCGGGGTGACAGGGGCATTCTCCGGCTCCAGGACCCAGATCCCGCATTGTCCGCAAATCCCCTGCCCCCCGCAGGGGCTTTCTATCAATATGCCGGCCCGCTGCAGGATCTCGAGGACGGTTTCGCCCTTGGAGAACGGCAGGCTCAAATTCAGCGGATCAACACAAAGGGTCGGCATAGAATTTCAGGAACAGCGGCTGAGAGTGATGGATTCATTCAACTCCTGGGCCAGGAAACCCATATTATTTCGGAGCTTTTCCGTATCCAGCTCCCAGGGGACGCTGACCTGGAGACACATGTCCATAAAAGCCGGTTCCCGGCTGCGGTCAACATGAGTTTGCAGACTGAGGATATTGATATTGAAAGAAGCCAGCATCGCAGCCGTCCGGTAGACAATGCCCGCCTTGTCACTGCCTCTGACCCGGATTTGGTAATCCGGATCAGGCTGGGAATTATCGCCAAGGCGTTGAATGCCGGATTCAAAGGTAAAGAAAGCGCACTGGATCCCTTTCTCCACTTCCAGGCCTTCGAACTCGGTTTTCAGCCGTTCCAGGTCCTGATCGCTGCGGACAGTGATCTGAATCAGACAGCCGAACAAAAATCCGAACAGAGCCATTCTGGAGTCTTCAATATTTCCGTTGCAGCGGTAGATCACTTCCGTTAGTTCGGCCAGCACCCCGGGTCGGTCCTGTCCGACCACCGAAAGCATAAACTGTTTCAGCATACCCCTCCCCTTATTATACTGCTCCAACTTACCTTTTTCAGGATTCTGTCGTTGAAATCAAAGGACAAAGCGAAAGAGAGCTCTGTGATCGGTTCGTGGAACCAGCTGAAGTTTCATACGAGCTTTGACACCGGCAGAGCTCTGATCAAACGCGCATTCCTTGACATTCGTCCTCCAGCCAGGCCGACCATTCGCCGAGGCCCTCCCCGGTCCGGCAGGAGACCTCGAAAATCTTCATTGCCGGATTCAAGCGGACAGCCCGTTCACGCAAGGTCCGGCAATCAAAGTCGGACAAGCCGAGGTAGTCGATCTTATTGATGATCAGGACATCACAGACCCGAAACATCAAAGGGTATTTCAAGGGCTTGTCATCGCCTTCCGGCACACTCAAAATCATGACTTGTGTATGCGCGCCGGTATCGAACTCCGCGGGACAGACCAGGTTGCCCACATTTTCAATAATGACCAGATCCAAAGCTACTGTATCCAAGGATTCCAAAGCGCGTTCAACCATGGCCGCATCAAGATGGCACATGCCCCCGGTCCGCAATTGAACGGCCGGAATACCTTGCTCCGCAATTTTTTCAGCATCCACCACCGAATCGATATCCGCTTCGATCACCCCCAGCTTCAAACCGGCCTTCAAGTGCTCGATGGTCTCGAGGATCAGACTGGTCTTCCCCGCCCCTGGAGAGGCCATGAGGTTCAGCAGCAAGCACTTTTCCCTGCGCAGCCGTTCCCGCAATTCATCAGCCAGCTTGTCATTATCCGAGAGGATCTCTTCCTTGATCTCGATCAGACGTATATCCTGCATCAGAGCTCCATCCTCAGTTTTTCAGATGCCTCATTCTCTTGTCCGTCATTCCGCCGGAATGACGGAATTGTACCCCTTCTCCTGGATTTCGGCTCTTGGATCGGGGTCTGGGACAAGCTTCGCCGGAATGACGAAATCGCAATTCGAAAATCGTAAATTCTATAGCGCGTTCCGCGCTTCCCCTTCCCCGTTCCGCATTCCCCGTTCCGCGCTCCCCGTTCCGCGTTCGGCATTCCCCGTTCCGCGCTTCTTCCTAAACCTTCCCCCGCTCCCGGGCGATGCCTGCATAGGTGGCAAACATGTTTTCCGGCGGAATATATTGATCTTCCGAATCTTTTTGATACAGCTTGATGGCTTCGAACTCACAGCCGGCCAGGCAGACCCCGCAGCCGATACAGCGCTGTTCATCAACAACAGCCGCAGCATCATCAAGGCTGATGGCCTCCATGTGGCATCTATCGGCACACAGGCCGCAGGCTGTACAGCCGTCCGGATCGACCCGGGCATAATAATTGCTGTGCACCAGAGAGGCGGGACGATCGAATTTTTTCAGATTTTTCAAGATCTGACAACAACACCCGCAACACATACAGATATTGACCGGTTTCCGGGCATTTCCCGGCTGCACCACCAAGCCCGCCTCCACTGCATTTCTGAACAACTCCAGGGCCTCTTCCTGGGCCACGGGCCGTCCGAGCTTGTTTTCCTCATAAAAATAGGCCCCGCTGCCGAACACGAAACAGGCTTCCAAGGGGTTATCACAGCCCTGACCAATCATCCGGTGCTCTTTGCGGCAGATGCATTCAGCCACCACGATCTTGGACTGCTGCTTGATGATGGCTTCCGCCGCCTCATAATCCATGACCGCCATGTCCTGATCCAGGCTTTCCGATACCGGAATGATCCGCATTTGCTTTGTTTCGGGCTCCGACCACAATTTTCCCACCAAGTGGGGAACGTATTCGTTCATATCCCGGATCAGATCGGGATCGAGATCATTGACATGGTACTCCCAGATACCGACCACAAACTGCGCCGCCATATAATACGGCTGTTTGCCCTTTGCCGAACGGAAGATCAGGCCTTTTCCGGCCATAGCGGCCAGTTTTTCCTCCATTTCCTGTTCATCCCGTTGCAAACGCCGGGCGATGGTGGAGACCCGCTCCGGAAACATCCGCAATCCAAGAGCGATTTCAGCCTCTTCCTCCGTGAAAAGCCGCCGGAGAATACGCAGTTCCACTCCGGATTCCGTGGCCGGAAATCCAGCCGGCAGATCATCCAGATGCCGGGCCAAGCGCTGATAAATATCGTTCACCGAGCCTCCACGGTCTGAAGTGTGTCGCAAACCGAAAGAGAGCCTTGTGCCCTCTTTCGGTTACAGATAGCCCTTCGATCGTAATTTATTGATATAACTTTCTTTATTATTCTGGACAAACTGCAGCCGAACCGCAGACTCCCGGATGGCAATCCGATCGCCGGCCATGAGCCGGGTCCCTGACTGCCCGTCCAGAGTCAAATACACATCCGAAGAGCTCGGTTCGACCTGAATCCAGACCTTGCTTCGGCTTGGAAAAATGAGTGGCTTAAAACCGCTCATAAAGGGACAGACCGCACAAATCTCCATGACTTCCAATTCATGGTTGATCAGGGCCCCGCCAGCGGCCACTGCATAGGCAGTGGAACCGATTGGCGTGGATACGATCAATCCGTCGGCCCGGACCGTACCCATATCGCCCCCTTCCGTCCACAGGTGAAGTTTGATCAGCCTGGCTGTCTCCCCCCGGCCTACGAGCAGATCGTTGACCACCCGACCGCTTTCAACAAGCCGCCCCTCCCGGTGCAGATCGTAATGCAGCATGATCCTCGAGGAAAGATGATAGCGGCCCTTGACAATCGTTCCCAGGGACTGCTCCCAGCCATCCGGGGTCAATTCCGTCAAAAAACCGACCTGTCCGAAATTCATGCCCAGGACGGGAATCTGTCGTTCGCCCCGCTTGCGAAGAACGCTCAACATCGTGCCGTCTCCGCCTAAAACAAGAATCATTTCCGAACGACCCGGCCCCTCATCCTTCCAGGGCTTGTACTCCGAATTCCGGTACACTTCAACGGCAATGCCAAAAGCCTTGAGATAGGACTGAATGGACTTTCCTAAAGCATAGGCCTGGTCATGCCCGTTTTTTGTTATGATATCCAAATATGTTATCGGCTGGAACATGCCCTGATTCATAAACCAATCCGCTGTAATCTTCAAGAATTCTTTTTTTGAAGACAAACCTTGACAAAGCGGTCCTTTTCCTGCGATAGTTCCTTTTTGTCGAGCGGGTGTAGCTCAGTTGGTAGAGTACAAGCTTCCCAAGCTTGGTGTCGCGGGTTCGACCCCCGTCACCCGCTCCACGCCTCTTCGTTGATCCTATAGTGCAGCAGAGGTGGGCTTTTGGTCCACCTTTTTTTTGGCTGAACAAAACTGATCTTCTCTATGCAGGACAAACAGATTCACACTATCCGTGAACTAGTAGAGCCATTGCTTGCCTCCCTCGGGCTCAGCCTCTGGGGAATCGAAATGCAGGCCGCGCCCAGAGGAACTCTTCTCAGGATTTATGTGGAGTCTGAACACGGAGTAACGATTGATCAATGCAAGACGGTGAGCAAGCACCTGAGTCTGATCTTTGACGTAGAAGACCCTCTGCCGGGAAGCGCCTACACCCTGGAGGTCTCGTCACCCGGGCTTGAACGGCCTTTTTTCACAATCGAACAGCTCAGGCCATATCTGGGACAAAAAATCGCTTTGAAATGCAGGGAGCCGGTCCGGGGCAGCAAAAAATGGCGCGGACGACTCAGCACAATTGAAGGAAAAAGCTTTTCGCTTCAAACGGAAAAAGAAAGCATCCCCTTTCACTGGGACCAATGCAGTCGGATTCATTTAGTTTACGAAGGTCCAGTTCCGGCCGGCAAAAGCAAAAACTAGCCGGCCGGGCATTCATTCTTCCACATGCCGGTATTAAGGATAAACATTATTTTCAGGCCTATACTGATCCGATTGAAGCTTCCGCCAAAGACCGAAGATCTCGGTATTGCAAGGGCTGATTTTGGGAAAAGTTTCGTTGGAGCAGTATATCTCGGAGGCAATCCATGAGTATGGAACTCAAAAAATCCATTGATCTCATCAGCAAAGAACGGCGTATTGATCGGGACATCCTTGTTGACACCCTGGAAGAGGCTGTACGAACGGCTGTGAATAAAAAATTCGACAACCAGCTGGACATTGAAGTGAACTTCAACGATGAGACCGGAGATATCGACGTCCACCAATTTAAAGTCGTCCTGGAGGAAGTAGAAGACCCGAATACCGAAATTAGCCTGGAAGAAGCTCAAAGCATTGACCCGGAAGTCCAAGTGGAAGATGAACTCGGCTTTAAACTGGAAATTGAAAATTTGGGGCGTATTGCAGCTCAATCCGCCAAGCAGGTGATTATTCAGCGCATGCGTGATGCTGAACAGGAAATCATCTATGAAGAATTCATTGAACGAAAAGGCGAAACCATCAGTGGAACGATTCAGCGTCGGGACCGATCCGGCTGGATCATCAATCTGGGACGAACCGAAGCCGTCCTTCCGAAAAGCGAACAAGTGCCCAAGGAACATTACCGGCGGGGCGACCGTGCTCAGGGATACATCCTGGATGTCAAAAAAGAATCCCGTGGTCCACAGATCGTGCTTTCCCGTTCCCATCCCGATTTCATGGCCGCGCTTTTCAAGATTGAAGTTCCGGAGATCAGTGACGGGACCATAAAAATCATCGGCATTGTCAGAGATCCAGGCTTTCGAGCCAAAATATCACTGCTTTCCAATGATCGGGATGTCGATCCTGTCGGAGCCTGCGTCGGTGTCCGCGGTTCACGGATCAACAAGGTGGTCCAGGAGTTTAAAGGGGAAAAAATCGACATCGTCCTCTGGAGCCCGGACATCACCACCTACGCGGTCAATGCCCTGTCTCCGGCCCGGATTCACAGCATCACCGTGGATGAAGACGAAAAAAAACTTGAGGTGATCGTGCCAGACGATCAATACCACCTGGCTGTAGGTCGGAAAGGTCAGAACGTCAAACTGGCCAGCAAACTCCTGGGCTGGGACATCGACATCATCACCGACAGCCGATACGGAGAGCTCTACGCCGACCGCCAGGAACTGGAACAGCTCGGCAGCGTCGTGAATATCGGCATTGAAAATTTCCTCGCGGCCGGCTTTCAATCCCTGGAAAGCCTGCAGAATGCATCCGAAGAGGAATTGCTGGCCATTCAAAACATGGACCCGGACAAGATCGTTGATCTTCGTTCCGCCATGAACCTCTTGGGCAACTCCGAATCGGAAGACAAAACTGAAGAAGATGCAGAATGAGCTAAGCCATTCATGAACACGACACACCATCGGCACATTCCCACCAGAATGTGCGTGATCTGCCGCCGGCGTTTTCCCAGGAACAGCCTGAACAGGTTTGTGAAAGGAACGAACAGCCAGGGCAAAATGACCGTATACGCGGATGAAAAAAAACGCATGCCCGGACGTGGGTTTTATGTCTGCAACAGCAGGACCTGTCAGAAAAAAATCGAAAAAGTGAGCGGTTGGCACTGTAAGTGCAGGGGGGAGTCATGACCACCATGATGCGAGTGAGAGACCTATCAACACAACTGAATATTTCCAACAAGGATTTATTGCATTTGCTCAGAGAAGAGAACATTCCGGTCAAGAGCCACATGAGCGGTCTGACTGAAGAACAGGTCCAGCTGGTCCGGCAAAAAATCATTGAACACGGCAGAGACAGTCAATCCGACAGAAAAGTCACTTCCAGCGGAGTGATTGTCAGGCGCAGGCGACATCCGAAAAAAGAGGAAGCAGTTCCCCCGAGTCCTCCAGCGGAACACGCCGAAGTTGAAGCGGCCCCGGTTGAACAGGCAGAAGCCGAAGCACCGGAAACACCGGCTCCCCTGAGGGAAGGCGCGGAACCCGCCCCCCCGGAATCCGCCCCTGAACATGAGACCAAAACAGCTCCGGAGCCTGCCGAAAGCCAAGCGCCTGCCGAGACGGCCAAAGGAGAAAAAGAAGTCGGACTGCACAAGGCGGCCCCGAAAAAGCGCTCCAGAAAAAAGAAAAAAGTGGTGGAGCCGCCCAGCGTAACCGTTATTTCCAGGCCCGAACCCAGCGCCAAACCCGAGCCTCCGGCCAAAAGCCCCAAACCCGAAAGTCCGGAGGAAACCTCCAAAAAGAAACGTAAAAAAGACAAGCGGGTGGTGGATGTCTCCGGTTTATACCAGAAAACGGAAGCCCCGCAACCGCAGCAGGCGGCTCCTCCGAAAAAGAAAAAGAAAGGGGAGGTCAGGGAGAAGCAGCTGGGCAAGATCGTGAAGAGCAGACGGCCGGCCCGGGGCAAACAACAACAGAAAGCAGAGCCCAAAGTCACCACCCAGCCGATCAAAGCCGCCAAGCGGAAGATCCGCATGGAAGAAGCCATCCGAGTCTCGGATTTGGCTCAGGAGATCGGGGTCAAGGCCCAGGAGATCATCAAAACCCTGTTTAATTTCGGGGTTATGACCACCATCAATAACTCCTTGGACCTGGACACGGCAACCCTGGTTGCGGCTGAATACGGCTACGATGTGGAAGATGTCGGATTCTCCGAGGAATCTTTTCTGATGCCCAAAAAAGAGGATCAATCGGAAGATTTGCAGATCAGATTTCCGGTGGTGACCATCATGGGACATGTCGATCACGGCAAGACCTCCCTTTTGGATGCCGTCAGGGAATCCAAAGTCATGGCCGGTGAAGCCGGAGGGATCACCCAGCATATCGGGGCCTACCATGTCCAAACGGACAGGGGGTCGCTGGTCTTTTTGGACACGCCTGGACATGAAGCTTTTACTGAAATGCGCTCCCGGGGCGCACAGGTCACGGATATCGTCATCCTTATTGTCGCGGCCGACGACGGTGTTATGGACCAGACCAGAGAAGCGATCAATCATGCCAAGGCCGCCCAAGTGCCGATCATTGTCGCCATCAATAAAATCGACAAGGACAACGCCGATCTAGATCGGGTCAAAAGAGAGCTGGCCGATTTCGGACTGATCTCCGAGGAATGGGGCGGCGATACCATCTTTGCCAATATTTCCGCGAAGCAAAGAACCGGGATTGAGCAACTCATGGAAATGGTCCTGCTCCAGGCGGAAGTCCTCGAACTCAAGGCCAATCCCAACAAAAGGGCCCGGGGCCATATTGTCGAGGCCAAGCTGGATAAAGGGCGGGGACCGGTGGGAACCGTCCTGGTCCAGGAAGGGACCCTGCATACCGGAGACTTTTTTGTCTGCGGTCTTTTTGGGGGCAAGATCAGGGCGCTGCTGGACGATATGGGTCAGGTCATCAAAATGGCCGGACCGTCCATGCCTGTTGTGATTCAGGGATTTGACGGCATTCCCAATGCCGGAGACGAACTGGTGGTGGTCGAAGACGACAAGACCGTGAAAAAAGTCGTTGACGCCCGCCGGACCAAGCACAGGGAACGTGAATTGGCCAAGGAAGGCAAGGTCACCCTGGAGAGCTTCTTTGCCGCCAAGGCCGAAGAAGATATCAAGACCCTGAATATGATTGTCAAAGCGGATGTGCAGGGCTCCCTGGAAGCCATCCAGGACTCCATCAATAAGCTCTCCACGGACAAAGTCAAAATCAACAGCATCCACGGAGGCATCGGGGCCATCACTGAAACCGACGTCAAACTGGCCGCCGCCTCCTCGGCCGTGATCATCGGCTTTAATGTCCGCCCCTCGGCCAAAGCCAAGGAAGAGGCTGAAAAAGAACAGGTTGACATCCGTTTCTACGATGTCATCTATCACCTGGTCAATGAAGTCAAAGAGGCCATGGCCGGCATGCTGGCCCCGGTCACCCGAGAGGTGTATCTCGGGCAGTCCGAAGTCAGAGAAGTCTTCACCATCCCCAAGGTGGGCACGATTGCCGGATGTTTTGTCCTGGACGGCAAGCTGCTGCGCAATGCCAAAGTACGCCTGATCCGCGACGGGGTGGTTGTCTATACCGGACAACTCAGCTCTCTGAAACGCTTCAAGGACGATGCCAAAGAAGTGACCAAGGATTATGAATGCGGGGTGGGTCTGGAAAAATTCAACGACATCAAGATCGGTGATATCATCGAGGCCTATGACGAAGTCCAGGAAAAAGCCACCTTGTAATTTTTGGGCCGGCAGACCGGCCCAAAAATTACATATGGCTTTTTCATCTCCATTCAGAGTTCTTTAGTAGCGCGGGGCCGGCTCTCGGAGAGAGCCGGCCTACTGAAAGAGTTTCAAAAGTGGAAAGTACTTTTGAAGGATTCCGCCTTTTCTAAACAGACTGCAGGCTCGGCGCCAGGAAATGGAGATCAGAGCGAAATAATGAACATCGGCACCTTGAAAATTGAATTCCGGCTGCATGGGGTCTCTTCCCTGAAGGAAAAACGGGGAATCGCCAACAGCCTGAAGCAGAAGCTCCGGAACAAATTCAATGTGGCGGTGGCGGAAACAGATTCTCAGGACAGTCTGCACAGCCTTCAACTGGCGATGGTCACTGTCTCCGGCGATGTCCAGCGCATCCAGAGCATCCTGAGCAAGGGCCTGGCCATGATCGAAGCCATCAGCGGCGAAGAGATTGTGGATGTCCAGACCGAGGTTTTCGGGGCTTGAGGTCCTCCAGTTTGAAGCGGGCTTCGCCCGCAAATCAAAGGTTCCAGGTTCACGGTTCACGGTTAAGAGAAAAGAGCTTTTCAAACGACCCAGAATGAAAATAAATAAAATTTTTTTCGGATGGGAGGAATACAGTGCATTGGATTCTCAAGCATAGAGACCCACTGTCACACTCTCCGGAAAATTATTTAACCACTGTATTCCTCCCATCCGGAAAAATTTTATGAGGAAGGCACATTCGATTCGAGCCCACCGGCTTGAAGAACAAATACTGCAGGAACTGGGGCGCATTCTGGTGGAAGAAATCCAGGACCCCAGATTGAAACTGGTGACCTTCAGCGGAGTTCGCCTGAATACGGATTTGAGCGTTGCCGAAGTCCTTTACACCCATAGCGGGGAACCGGAAAAAGAAGCAGCCGTCACCAAGGCCCTGAAAGCGGCCGGAAAATTCTTGCGCTACAGACTCGGAAAAGAAGTCGATCTGCGCTATGTCCCTGAGCTTCGCTTCAAATGGGACGAATTTCTCGAGGAAATGATCCATGTCGACCCAAAGAAAAAAGATCATTGAAGCCATTGAACAGGGACAGCGCTTCCTGGTGACCGCCCATGTCAATCCTGACGGTGATGCCGTCGGTTCACTGATCGCTCTTCTGCATCTCTTGAAAAAGCTGCAAAAACACTGTGAAATTGTTATTCCATTTCCCGGTGTTCCGGATAAGTTTTACTGGCTGGACTTTGGTGGAGATGGTGAGGCCTATGCAATGACCGATCCGGCAACCTGCTGCCCGGCTTCCAAGGCAATCGATGCTTTTCTGGTAGTGGACTGCGGGACACGCGAACGCGTTCAACAGGAACTCCAACCCTGCCTTGAGTCCTGCCGGGTCCTGAATATCGATCACCACCCGGATAATACCCTTTTTGGAGATCTGAACTGGGTTGATGCCGGCAAATCTTCGGTCGGGGAGATGATCGCTCTGCTGGCCATGGATCTCGGCGTTCCGCTGACCGGGGCTCTGGCCGAAGGACTCTACCTGGCCATGGCCACGGACACCGGTTTTTTCACCTACAGCAACACCGGGCCGGAAACCCTGCGCATCACTGCGCAGATCATTGAAAACGGATTCGATCTCGACCGGCTGAACAGACGTCTGCAGCGTCAATCCAGCCTGAACAAGATTCATCTCCAGGGTCTGGCCATGTCCCGGGCCAGACAGTATTCGGAAGGGCAGATAGGGGTCATCCGCGTGGAGAAGGAACTCTTCGAGCGGACTCAGACTGGCCCGGAAGACTGCGAAGACTTGATCAACCATATCCGGGCGATCCAATCCGTCCTGGTGGCCGTCAGCCTGCGGGAGGAGAACGGGGAAATTAAGTTCAGCCTGCGCTCCTGGGGTGAAGTCGACGTCAAATCCATCGCGGCCCAATTCAACGGAGGCGGACATATCAATGCCTCCGGCGGAAGGATACAGGGCTCCCTTGACGCAGCTGAAGAGCTGCTGGTGAGCGCCGTGCAAACCCGAATTCGGGACGGAAATGGCTGAAATTTCGAAGCAGGAGAGGAAGCTGCCCGGGCAGCAGCACGGGGTCCTGCTGGTGAACAAACCCAAAGGTCCCACGTCCACTGATTGTCTGGAAAAAATCAAGCACAGACTGGGACAGAAAAAAATCGGACACGCCGGAACCCTGGACCCCAACGCCCGGGGACTGCTCATTGTTCTCCTGGGCCAGGGCACGAAACTGGCCCCCTATCTCGGGCAGGGGCGCAAGACGTATCAAGGCCGGCTGCGTCTGGGACTGGAGACGGACACCTATGATATCCAGGGGCGGATCACGGCCGAGCATCCCTGGGAAAACATCGACCCCCGGTCGGTCCTGGAGGAGATACGGACCTGGAATCTGATTGACGAGCAGCTTGTCCCGCCGTATTCCGCGGCCAAGTACAAAGGCAAGCCCCTCTATGCCAGGGCGAGGCAGAACCGGTATGTCCCGGAAAAAACAAAACCGATTACTATTGACCATGTCGAGGCTTTCGATTTATCTTTACCGTATGTGTCCTTCCGAGTCGTATGCTCGCCGGGCACCTATATACGCTCCCTGGCCCACAGCCTGGGGAAGCGTCTCGCGTGCGGCGCGGTGCTGACTGACCTTGTCCGCGAAAAGAGCGAACCTTTTGAGCTCTCCCGGGCCCATCACCTCCTGGATATTCTGGAGGAACCCCGGAGGCTTCAAAATCGAGTCCGTTCCATCGCCGACAGTCTGCCCCACTGGCCTCATGTCCGTCTGAACAACCGTCAAACGAGAGACATACAAAACGGTCTCCGTTTGTCTGTGGACGACCTTGATCCGGACCGTTCCGTTGCTCCGGGCGATACAGCCCTCCTTCTGAGCCCTGAAGGAGAGCCGCTGGCCCTGGCCGGAGCAAAGGAAGAGGGCCGCTTCATGTATTGGGCCGTAATCCGGGGGCTTTGGTCCTCGTCAGCAAACCCGCAGCAGGCACCAAACACCAAACAATGACCAACACATCAAAGGAGGAATGGCTGTGGTTTTAAGTGTCGAAGAAAAAAAGAACGTGATTGAGAAGTTCCGGCAACATGAAAATGATACCGGATCTCCCGAGGTCCAGGTCGCCCTGCTGACCAACAGAATCCAGTATCTGACCGAACATTTTAAACAGCACAAGCATGATTTTCATTCCAGAAACGGCCTGCTGAAGCTTGTGGGACAACGGAGAAAACTGCTCAGTTATCTGAGAAAAAAAGACGTCAACCGCTACCGCGAGTTGATCAGCAGTTTGAAACTGCGCAAATAAGAAGGAGAAAAAATTATTTTGAAACAAAACACATCGCAAAACACACGACTCAGGACCGAAATCGATGCCCGGGAATATTTGATCGAATCCGGAAAAATGGCCCGTCAGGCCCACGGAGACATCTGGATCCAATCCGGGGATACCGTGGTCCTGGTCACTGCCGTCACCCAGGCCTTAACCAGGGACATCGACTTTTTGCCTCTGGTTGTGGACTATCAGGAAATGTCCTATGCCTCCGGAAGGATCCCGGGGAGCTACTTCCGCAGAGAAATCGGACGACCCAGCGAGCGGGAAACCCTGGTCTCACGGTTGATCGACAGGCCGATTCGGCCTTTGTTTCCAACCGGTTTTTTTCAAGAGATCCAGGTTATTGCCACGGTCCTCTCCGCTGATCCGGACTATGATCCCGATGTTCTGGCCATTACCGGTGCCTCGGCCGCCCTGCACATTTCAAAGATTCCCTTTCAGGGGCCAATTGCCGGAGCCCGGGTCGGGTATGTGGACGAACGCTTCATCCTCAATCCGACCCAGGCCGAACTCAAAAGAAGCGTGATCAATATTATCATGGCCGGGTCAAAAGAAGCCGTGGTTATGGTTGAAGGAGAAACCCGCTTCGCTTCGGAAGAACTTCTGGCCGAGGCCTTGTCTTTCGGGCATAAACACATGCAGCCCCTCATAGAGCTCCAGTACGAACTCAGAGGGCTGAGCGGCAAGCCGAAAATCGAAGTCAAAGAACCGGAACAGGATACGGAACTCATTGCCGCGGTTCGGGACGTTGCCGCGACACCCCTGGAAAAGGCCTTGCAGGTTCAAGACAAGATCGAACGTAAAGACGCCAAGAGCCGGGTCAAAGAAGATGTTCTGGATACCTTGTCCGAACGCTTCCCGGAGGAACAGGAGCGGCTCAAAAAGGTACCCGCCCTGTTCAAAGACCTGGAAAGCGAAATCGTCCGGGGTATGATCCAGGAGAATCAGACCAGAATCGACGGCCGGGACCTGACCACGGTTCGGGAGCTGAACATGGAAGTCGGTCTGCTGCCCAGAGTGCACGGATCAGCCCTGTTTACCCGGGGCGAGACCAAGGCGCTGGGGGTGGCCACCCTGGGCAGCGCCAGGGACGAACAGCGCATGGAGACCTTGAGCGGCGAACAGAACAAGCGCTTTATGCTCCATTACAACTTCCCCCCGTATTGCGTGGGCGAGGCCAAGATGCTCCGCGGTCCTGCCAGACGGGAAATCGGTCACGGCGTTCTGGCTGAACGGTCCTTGACCCCTGTTTTGCCTTCCGCAGAAGACTTCCCCTTCACCATCCGCATTGTGTCCGAGGTTATGGAAAGCAACGGCTCATCCTCCATGGCCACGGTCTGCGCCGGAAGTCTGGCTCTCATGGATGCCGGCGTTCCGATCACGGCGCCTGTGGCCGGAATCGCCATGGGTTTGATCAAGGAAAAGGACGAGTATTTCATCCTGACCGATATTCTGGGCGACGAAGATCATCTGGGCGATATGGATTTCAAGGTCGCCGGGACCAAAGACGGAATCACCGGGATACAGATGGATATCAAAATATCCGGCATCCCGCCGGATATTCTGGGCAAGGCCCTTGTCCAGGCCAGGACCGCCAGGCTCGGGATTCTGGAACAGATGGAGGAGGTCCTTTCCGGTCCCCGCAGGGACCTTTCGACGTACGCCCCGCAGTACAGGAGCATTGAGGTCTCCACGGACAAGATCAAAGACGTGATCGGTCCCGGAGGCAAGCACATCAAGGCCATTACCCAGGAAACCGGCGCCTCCATTGATATCGACGACAACGGCATCATTTCGGTTTTCGCCCCGGACAGCAAGGCCCTGGAAAACGCCACGGAAATGATCCTCTTTTATGATCAAAAAGCCGAAGTGGGCAAGGACTATGACGGCAAAGTCAAAAACGTAAAAGACTTCGGGGCCTTTGTGGAGATTCTCCCCGGACTGGAGGGTCTGGTCCATATTTCCCAGATGGATATCGGCCGGGTCGAAGACATCAGCAAAGTGGTCAATGTCGGCGACGAGATGAAAGTCAAGGTCATTGAAATCGACGAGCGGACCGGAAAGATCCGCCTCAGCCGCAAAGCGGTGCTCCTGGAAGAAAAGGGTGAGACCTTTGATTTGGAAAATTCCGGAAGACCGTCCGGCAACAGAGACCGACGGCCCAATCCCAGAAACCGGCGATAGAGAGCCTTGCATTGACCAAACCGGCTGCTCTATATTCAAAACCAGAACAAGAGCCCGATCGTGTATTCTGGTTCATTTCAAATAATTATGTGTCAGCTTTGCCAGAGGCAAAACTGACACATAATTAGCTGATTCAAGAACGCCTTGTGAGCACTTCCCTGGAACACGGCCCAACCGTCTGGATCAGTGCGGCTGAGACTTCGGCGGACCTGCACGGCGCCAAGCTCATCAGGGCCCTGTCCGCACGCAATCCCGGCATCAAATGCTTTGGCGTGGGCGGCCCGGATATGCGCTCCACGAATTTCACAGCCGTCCATCACTCGGAAGAACTCTCGATCATGGGTTTGACCGAAGTCCTGGCCTCGCTACCCCGCATTGTACGAATCTTCAGATCCATCAAAAAGCAGCTGAAAACGCATCGACCGGATTGCGTGATCCTCCTGGACGCGCCGGATTTCCATTTCAGAGTGGCCAGGATGGCTTCAAAGCTCGACATTCCGGTTTTTTATTACATCAGTCCGCAAATCTGGGCCTGGCGCAAAGGGCGGGCGCGGTTCATCAAAAAATATGTGAGCAAGATGCTCTGCATCTTTCCCTTTGAAAAAGAATTTTTCGCAAACAACGGGGTGGATGTTGAATTCGTGGGACATCCCCTCTTGGAAGAACTGAATCGGGAGGCCCTCAATCAAATTCACCCGGACCCGGATCGGATCGGGATCATGCCCGGCAGTCGCAGCAAGGAAATATCCGCCCTGCTGCCCGCTTTTGCTGCTGCCGCCGGCAGGATTGCGGAACACAAGCCCGGGATCAGATTTCAACTCATCCTGGCTTCGGAAGCCCATCGCCCCTTGATCGAGTCGCTCCGGCTTCGGGGGCTTGACCTGGAAATCATTCCATTTTCCAAACGCTACTCCACAATCAAAGGCTGCGGATTCGTCCTGACAGCTTCAGGCACCGCCACCCTGGAATGTGCCCTCCTCGGCACGCCGGCCATCGTCGCTTACCGGGTCTCCCGGCTTTCTTATCTGATCGCCCGGATGGTGGTCGATGTCCCCTATATCAGTATGAGCAATATCATATTCCGGCAGGAAATCTTTCCGGAATTTATCCAATCCCGGGCATCCGGAGAGCTCCTGGCCGAGCAGGCCGTTTCCTGGCTGCAAAATCCGGAGGCACTAAGCAAAATCAGAGAAAAACTCAGATCCATTCAAGACCGACTCGGGCACACACAAGCCTCCGCAACCTGCGCCAGGATCATCTTGCAGGAGTTAAACAAGGAGTGAATATGCCGCATCCTCTGGATATCGGGGTCGTAGGCGTCGGTCATCTGGGAAGGCTCCACGCCGAACTCGCCGACCGCAGCCCGGAGCTGAACCTGGTGGGAGTATATGACTGCGACCGGGACAGATGCAGGGCCGAGGCCGAACGCTGTCATACCCGGGCCTTTGAGACACTCGCGGGACTCTTGGCTGCAGTACCGGCCGCAAGCATCGTGGTCCCCACTGAAGACCACTTCAGCCTGGCCGGGACCGCTCTTGAGCAAGACTGCCATCTTTTCATCGAAAAACCGATTACAGCTAAAAGCTCCCAGGCCCGGAAGCTTCTCGAACTGGCCAATCAGAAAAACCGCTTGATCCAGGTCGGTCATATCGAGCGATTCAACCCGGCTTTTCTATCCCTGGAAGGGACCGACCTGCAGCCCATGTTCATTGAAGCCCATCGCTTGTGCCGCTTCAATCCCAGAGGCAACGACGTCAGCGTCATTCTGGATTTGATGATCCACGACCTGGACCTGGTTCTCACCCTCGTCGACGCCCCCCTTCATTCGGTCCATGCCTCCGGGGTGGGGGTGGTTTCGCCATCCGACGACATTGCCAATGTCCGCCTGGAATTTACCAACGGGGCCGTAGCCAACCTGACCTCGAGCCGGATATCCGCCAAGGATATGCGGAAAATGCGGATTTTCGAGCCAAACTCCTATGTCTCGGTGGATTTCCTCAAGCACAAAACAGAGATTATTGAACTTGCCCCCCAGGATTTTCAGGAGTCTGATTCGTCTCTTGCTTCGATTTCCCTCGGCAGCATCGGCGCCGGAGAACAGACAAAACAGGTTCGCATGCGTCTGCCTGAGATGCCGGAGGTCAATTCTCTGCTCCTGGAGCTGGAATCCTTTTCCAGGGCCGTGCAAACAAAGACCCGGCCCATTGTCAGCGGAGAGGATGGTCTCCGGGCTCTGGAACTGGCCGAGATCATCCTGGACCGGATGCGCAGACCAGGGGCGGGGAACCTGTAAGCGGCGACCCTCGAATTCAGATCCTGCCCGAGACTGCGGAGCGTAGCTGACCTTACTCCTTTTGCCAACATGCAGGTAAAGCAGTGCCCGTCATATAGGCTGTCAATTATGCTCCCTGATCTCCATGAATGCTATCTCGGGCCAGTCCTCCCGGGCCTGCTCCAGCCTGAACCCGGAGGAAAAGAAAAGAGCCGGATGCCCTTCGGCGTCTTCCACCAGGGAACGGGAATATCTGGACATCAGCTCCTTGAGCTTTTTTTGGTCCTCTGAAGCGATCCAACGCACGGCAAAGACATCAACCGGCTCATAGCCGGCCTGGACTCCATATTCCGCAGCAAGCCTAGCCGCTGTGACATCGAACTGCAGAGCCCCGACTGCCCCCAGGATGTATTCACTGCCCTGCACAGGGCGAAAGACCTGAATGGCCCCTTCCTCTGCAAGCTGAAAAAGTCCTTTGCCCAGCTGTTTGGCCCGGAAAGGATCTCTGAGAATCACCCTCCGGAAGAATTCCGGTGCAAAATTGGGGATGCCCAGGAATTGCAAGGGCTCTTTCGTGCTCAAGGTATCCCCGATCTTCAAGATGCCGTGATTGTGAATCCCGATGATGTCCCCGGGCCAGGCGCTGTCCGCTCCCGACCGATCCCGGGCCATAAAGGTAATGGCATTGGAGAGGTTCATGTTCTTCTGCAGGCGGTGATGCCGGACCTGCATACCCTGCCGGAACTGACCGGAGCAGATGCGCACGAAGGCGATCCGGTCCCGGTGCTCGGGATTCATATTGGCCTGTATTTTGAAAACCACACCGGAGAATTGCTGTTCTTCAGAGGAAACTGTTCTGGTTTTGGCTGATCGTTTTCCCGGGGCCGGCGCATACCTTACAAAAATATCCAGAAGCTCCCGAACCCCGAAGTTGTTGACGGCGCTGCCGAAAAAGACCGGGGTCTGCTTTCCTTTGAGATAGGACTGGATGTCGAAAGGGTAGCCCGCACCTTCCAGCAGCTCGACATCCCGGCGCAGCTCATCGGCTGCAAGGCCGCCCACCAGCCCGTCCAGCCCGGGATCGGCAAGCTCGGTGAGCACGACTTTCTCCCGGGGCAGGTTGGACTTGCTCTCAGCCGGATGAAAAAAGCGGATTTCGCCCTCAAGCAGGTTGTAGATCCCCTGAAAGCTCTTGCCCCGGCCTATGGGCCAGGTCAAAGGAGCGGCCTGAATGCCCAGGTTCTGCTCGATGTCATCCAGAAGTTCAAAGGGGTCCCGGCCCTCGCTGTCCAGTTTATTGATAAAGGTCATGATCGGGGTGGAGCGCATCCGGCAGACCTGCATCAGTTTTTTCGTCTGGCTTTCCACCCCTTTGATACTGTCGATAACCATGAGGGCCGAATCCACAGCCGTCAAAACCCGGTAGGTGTCTTCAGAGAAATCCTGGTGCCCGGGAGTGTCCAAAAGATTAATTTCGCGCCCCTGGTAGGCGAATCGCATCACGGATGAGGTTACGGAAATGCCGCGTTCCTTCTCCACGCTCATCCAGTCCGACTTGGCATGGCGGCCGGCCTTCCTGGCCTTGATCGATCCGGCGCTTTGGATGGCTCCGCCGAAAAGGAGCAGCTTTTCAGTAAGGGTGGTTTTGCCCGCATCCGGATGGCTGATGATGCCGAAGGTCCGTCTCTTTTGAATTTCTGTGTACAGTTGTCTCGTACTTGCTGTTTGGGTCATAGGCTTGAACGTCACTGGATTGAGCCCTGAAAATAAGCTGAGCTCTAAAATTTAGGATTGAAGATTGAAGATTGAAAATTGAATAGTGCTGAATATAAGAAAATCAAGAAGTTTCAATTCTTGCTGCAGGGAAGGTCACGAAGGCGATTGACTCTGATTCCTATTGAGCGCAGGAAATGCAGAGCTTTGATTCAGGCAGGGCGATGAGCCGTTTGATGTTGATTTCTTCCCCGCACTCCAGGCAATGCCCGAATTCAGGGTCATCAATATCCTGCAGGGTTCTTTGCAGGGCAGTCAGTCTGGCCTTGGATTTTGAGATGCCGGACAGCAGGATCCCCTGATTGGTCAGGGAGTCTATCCTGGAGAGCCGGCCGATGGGCTGATCCAGATCCACGGTCTCGGATCGCTCCTCGAGATCGGACAGGCCCTGTTCGAGATCAACGATCTGCTCTTTTACCGCTTGGCGGATTGCATCTTTGATATGTTCGTCCATACATACTCCATCGCCTCAAGCGTTATCTTGTATCTGCTCCTCGGCCTGTGGTCAAGAGAAGTGTGGACTCGATTTTGACTCAAGCCCTGGGATAGTGTAGCAAAAACTTTTCAGAAACAAGCGCCAAAAAAGGATTTTATTGAAGGGAAAACATCTATGTTCGATATTACGGCAACATATACCGACCAGTATGAACTGACCATGGCCCAGGCCTACTTTCTGGCCGGCCGCAAGGATCAAGGTGCGGTCTTCGATTATTTTTTCCGAAAAATGCCCTTTCAGGGAGGATATGTTGTATTCGCCGGCCTGCAGGACTTCCTGGAGATCCTTGACGGCTTTTGCTTCAACCAAAAGGATCTGGATTTTCTGCAAGCACATACTTTCCATCCAGATTTTCTGGAATATCTTAAAGGGTTTCGGTTCTCAGGTTCGATCTATGCTCCCCGTGAAGGAGATCTGGTCTTTCCGACACGGCCCGTACTGAGGGTGGAAGGGAATCTGATCGAAACCCAAATCATCGAAACGATGCTGCTGAATATCCTCAATTTTCAATCGCTGATCGCCACGAAAGCCAGCCGCATGCGCTTTGCAGCACAAGACAAAGTACTCAGTGATTTTGGATTGCGCCGGGCGCAAGGTTTGGGCGGTTACCACGCCAGCCGGGCCGCCGTCATCGGCGGGGTCGATACAACCAGCAATGCTCTGGCTGCAAGAGATTACAATCTGACGACTTCCGGTACCATGGCCCACTCTTATATTCAATGCCATGAAGAGGAACTGGCGGCCTTTCGCAGTTTTGCCGCTGCCTGGCCAAATGATTGCATCCTGCTGGTAGACACTTACGATACCCTGCGATGCGGGGTCCCGAATGCGATAGTTGTTGCCAAGGAACTGGAGAAAAAAGGCTGTCGTCTCAAAGGCATCCGGCTGGACAGCGGCGATCTGGCTTATCTATCCAAAAAAAGCCGTGCCCTGTTGGATGGGGCCGGATTGCATTACGTGAAAATAGCGGTGTCCAATCAACTTGATGAGTATGTAATCAGAAGCATGCTGGCACAAAAGGCGCCCATCGACGTTTTCGGAGTAGGAACCAGTCTGGTCACCGGACATCCTGATGCTGCACTCGACGGTGTTTACAAGATGGTCTTTGCCGATGGAAAGCCGGTCATCAAAATCTCGGAAAACCTATCAAAAATCACCCTGCCAGGAAAAAAGCAGGTCTGGCGAGCCTTTGATCATCAAGGGGGCTTGCTTGGTGCTGACGCGGTAGGGCTTCATGATGAAAAGAATATCCCGCTCATGCATCATTCATTCATTCCCCGCCGGTCCTTTGCCCTCGAAGGTTTCGCAACCGTGCCCCTGCTGAATCTGGTGATGGATCAAGGTGCAATCGTCAATGATCCACCTGGCCTGGCCCAGACGGCTGCCTACTGTCGTGAGCGCCTGTCCTTGCTTCCGGATGAATACAAAAGGTTCGAGAATCCTCATATCTACAAGATAGGCATCAGCAGCAAGCTCAAAGCGATCAGGGATCAACTGATTGACCGGCATTCATGTCCATAACTGGGTTCTGCGGCGCCAAGGACATTTGGGATATGGCCTGCGCAGGGAAATACCGGCAACTGCTTCCACATCTTCAAATCTTTTGGCTAAATCTTGAACAGCAATAGACTGGTTCATAGGAAGAGAACTTCCTTTCCGGGGCTGCTGCCTACACGGATAGTTTTTCCCACTTCAGGACCTGAGCCACAAGCATCCCCGCGATAAAACCCGCGGCCAGATTGGAGGCCAGGGTGATCCCCAGGATCAAGGTGGCCACAAAAAAGTCCTTGCGGCTATCCAGATCCATGATGGTCAGGGTCAGCTGGGAGCCTGCGAATACGAGCAGGACCCCCAGGATGGACATGGGCAGCAAGTTCAGCACATTTATTACATCGCTGCCCAGAACCAGGGCCAGCACTGCAAAGAGCAGCCCGATCATCAAATTGGATCCCGCGGTTCGAGCCCCGAAACGGTAATGGGCCGCCAGGCCGCCGGCTCCGTGGCAAAGCGGCATCCCGCCCAGCACAAAACTCATGAAATTGGCCAGGGCCATGCTGATACATGCCTTTCTGTTGGTCACTTTTTTTGAACGCTCCCCGAAATACTGTCTGGAAAGGTCGGTGTAGGCCAGGACGGCGTTGCCCAGGGTCATGGGCAGCTGCGGCAGGACCAGGGCAAACAGGGCAAAGGAGAAATCCGCCTTTCCCGGCAGTCCGAAAGGAAGAATCTGCGGTACGTGCAGACCAATGCCGCCGCCTTCAAAATCCACCCTTGCGCCGAGGACCAGTCCGGTGGCCAGGCCGCCCAGGACAATGATCAGGCCGGCCGGAAATTTTTTATTGTCCAAAAGCAAAAGTGTCATGCAGGCGGCGATGCCGCCAATAATCAGGCTGATTGGTATGAGGCCCAGGCTTTGCAAGGCCAGATACGGTTCCGCAGCTTCCTGAAGGATCTGGAATCTCGAAGTTCCGATCATGAACTTGACCCCGCCGGCGATCAGCAGGGCCCCGGTGGACAGCTGGACTCCGCGAATGACCGGCTGAGGCGTTATTTTCCGGATGAGGTCGATGGCTCCGGTCAGTCCGATGATCAAAAGAAAGATCCCCATGAGCAGGGATGAGGCCTGGATCTGATCGGCGCTCATGGCCGTGGCGACGGCATAGGCGCCGATGACCTTCATGGGCTGGACCGGGACCGTTATCCCGAAATAGAGGCCGGACAGGATGAAAAAGAGGCCGGTGCTCAAGAACAGGCCCAGGGGATCGAGGCCGTTGATCAGAACCATAGCCATGGCGATAGGCAAAAGAGTCCCCAGATCGCCCAGCGAGCCGGCCAGTTCCATACGGTTGAACTTGATCGTATTGGACATGGGTTCTTCCTGTCAGCTAGCCGAAGTATTGATGCTTTGGTTCAATCGCCGGCAACGGGAAGCTTTTCCATCCGAACAGCCGTCAAGCCGGAATATTCCGGGCCTGTCTTGGCTGCTTTGACTTTGCTGACCGTCTTGATCTTTGAGCTAAGGTGCTGGATATCGATCAAACTCCCGGAACCGCTCTGGAACAGATCTGGTGCAAAGAATATGCCGAGCAAGACCTGCCGGATTCAGTGGAAAGAGGGAAATGGGATCAGGTCCCGAATTTCAGGTGCCGGATCGGTCCTTGACGTACTTTTTGTATTCCTTGAGCAGGACATAGGAATATTCTCTTCGGACCCGTTCGCCAGGAGGAATAAAATTTCTTTTCTTTTCCAGTCTCGTGATGATCTCCTGAGCGGTTTCATTACTCGCCTTTCTGCCTTCAAAATACAGTTCTGCCATTATTTCGTCCAATCCGGTCACCCCGACCTGGATGCCGTCGGGAAATTTCAGCATACGCCGGCCAACTGCCGACGGAGATGGAACTCAGCCATCCTTTCAGCCGTTTTCCCCATTTCCTGAAAGAATTTGACGGCTTTTCGATATTTCTTCCGCTTTTTTCGCTTCATCCTCTTTATCTTTCGGCATAGTAACACCTCTTCACGATAGTGAGCAAGAGATAGCCTCAAGCCTTCTCACCTTCCTGATACATCCAGCCCAGAATGATTTTCACAACTTTCCGGGATTATCCCGTCATGTTTTTCATCATGCCCTGCATCATTTGCATGTCCATGCCCTTGGATTTCATCACCTCCATGCAGGCGGGCATCATTTCGTTCATCATCTTCTGGGGATCATTTTGAAAAATATCGGCCATGAAAGACATGGCTTCTTTCATAAAAGCCACCTTCTCGTCATCCGTCAGGGCCTTGAATTGAGCCAAACGGTTCATTGTTATCCTCCCTGTCGAATCACCCCCGTAACGTAGATATTGATAGTCGGGTGAATATCACTGTCGGTTCGAAGCTTGAGAACGTCCACATAGCGACCCTTTTCCCGGCTTGTATTCTGCACGCGGAGAACACATCGGTCTTTTCCGTCGCTACAGCGTTCCATCAATTTGTAATCGATATTTTTTCCATATCGGGCGACAACTTCCAGGATGGTGAAGGGATGTTGTTTTCGAGGAATAATCTCAATATCTTCAAAAAAATTTTCTCCAGCCGGGCCTTTGAGTAAAACGCGTTCCGGCCGTATCTCGACGAACTTTTCAACCCGCCCGGTCACAACCACTTGATGCCAGGGTTGATCCGGATCGTTGGTCTGAATGCTCACGATTTCCTTGACGGTTTTTCCGCCGTATCCTCTGGTGTTAAACTCGACCGTAATCTGCCCCTCCTGCCCGGGAGGGATAGTCTGCGTGCTTGTCGCCGCAGTACAGCCTCACCCGGATTTCAGCTTCAAAATCGACAACTCGGCCTGGCCGCGATTCTGGAGTATAAAGTCATGCACAACTTTCCTCCCTTCGAGCACCGGCTGAAATTCATAAACGGTTTCCGGAAGATAGGCGTCAGGGCCCTGGGACCCTCTTTCTCCGGCCCAGGCGAAAAGCGGGCAGAACAAAAGGCCAAAGATGATCAAAGCGAAAAATTGTCTTGAACTCATGCTATTCCTCCTTGCATTGCGGCTATACTGATCCAGCTTCTATTGAAATAGAGTCCGGGAACCTTTGAATCAGCAGTCCTTGTCGGGAAAAACCAAAATTGGATCAGTATACAGTGGTTTTTGGTCGATCAATGTGTAATCAGGACCTCTTGGTGCTCAAGCACCTGCTTTGCTATGCGACTCTTTCTCTCCAGCTTCTGCACGCTGAAGTCGAGGCCGAACCAAAAAGATAAAAAGGGTTAGATAGATCGAAATTGCCCAAAAAAACAGATCACGGATCACCGTCAAGATGCCGGCCGGGCCTTCGCTTGTTTCAGTGGAAAAGCAACCGCAGTGAATATCCAGTCCCCGAATCTGGTTGAATATCAAAGCAGCAATAAAAACCGTCAAGAGTCCGGTACTGATCAGGATCGTACCAGGCAGCCAGACCCCGGCAATCAGGCACAACCCCAGCAGGAGCTCAAGCCAGGGCAAGATCAGCGCCGCCAGATTGACGAGGTGATCCGGCAGGATCTGATAATTGTACACCGCCTGGGCAAAGGCTTCAGGGTGCAGAATCTTATCATAGCTGGCGAAGAGGAAGATCCCTCCCAGCAGCAGGCGCAGGGCGTGATAAACCACTCCGCTGAGTCCGGAAACGCTTCCTACAGGTTGCTTCTTGCTGTTCATGTCAACTTTTTGCATACTTTCAGTTCTTCAGATGATCATTTGTTAACCATGACCGGCAGCCCCGCCTCCTTCCAGACGGTCCAGCCGTTGACCAGGACATGGACATTGTCAAAGCCCATTTCCTTGAGAAAGAGGGCCAGTTCATGGCTCAAGTCGCAACTTTCCCCGTCGCAATAGGTAATGATCGCCTGGGCGGACTCCAAGCGCCCTAGCGCATCCATGAAGTAGCTGTCTGCCTCCTGCCAGGGAATATTCAGAGCGCCCTGGATATGGTCATCCTCATACTGGCTTGCCGGACGGGCATCTACAAAGACAGCCGCTTCTTCCTTGAATAACTGCCTGGCCCGTTCCAGAGGAATGATCATACTGTCACCGGATGTATCGGAAAACCTGGCCTCTGTCGACCAGTCGCCGATCAGCGGTATGCCGTCCGCCCGCCAATGGTTGGTACTCACGGCAAGGAACAAGGCCAGGGCCAAAAGAGCGGGGACCTGCCACAGGGACTGCCGCAGTGGAGCATCTCGAACCGCTATTTTGAAAAACGAAGCGCCCATTTTCCGTAATCCCCCATATATACCTCGAGAAGGCCCTGATTGCGGGAAATGGTTTCCATCAGACCCTGCTCGATAAACACCTGAATGCCGTCAACGTCAAAGCGCTGATATTCGTTGCTGTTTACAGGCTTGCCGATCCGACCGACCGGTCCGTGAAGAGAGCGTCATCACCCGACAACTGTACTGCCGCTGAAGACGCTAAACATGCCTGTGCGCTCGGCAATGAAATCGATCCGCTTTTGGGAAAGATGAATGTATATATACTCTTCCTTCATAATCCCTTCTCCTATAAGGTTTCACACCCCGAGAAAAGGCCTGGCCACAAAATAGCCGCCCAGAACGGCGATAAGCACCCCGGCGAATCGCCTGAACCACATTCCCCCGGACTGCAGGCCGCTGTGGCCCAGGACCCTCTGAACCAGGGCAGTGGAGCTCCCGGCCAGGACGATGGGCAGGCAGTGTCCCAGGGCAAAGAGCAGAATCATGCTCACCCCGGTGGCGATTTTCTCCTGAACGGTGATCACGGCCAGGATGGGGGCGATGAAGCCGAAGGTGCAGGATCCGGATATAATGCCGTAGGCCAGACCCAGGATAAAGGCCCCGCGATGACCTTTGAGCCGAAATCGCTGGGCCAGGCCGCCTGAAAGGGAGCAGGCCTTGACCCCGAGCATGTCCAGAGCCACCCAGAAGAGGATTAGGCCCAGGAGTATGGTCCAGTAGGGACTGACCTCACCGAGCATGCGCCCCAGCAAAGCACAGGCAACACCGATGATCACGATGGTGATGAACAACCCCAGGGTGAACAGTCCGGCATAGCCGGCCGCCTGTCTGGGCCTGGGCATGACCTCCTGCCCGCCCACATAGCCCACGATAAGCGGAATGGAGGCGATGTGGCAGGGGCTCAGGGCTACGCTGATCACCCCCCAGAGGAAGCAGCCCAGGGCCGCAATCAGCGAGCCGCTGGTCATCCAGGCGTTAATCGTCAAAAAGAGTTCCTGCATGTCGACTCCTGTCAAGACTTTTTCAGCTTTTCAAGCTCCTTGATGATACTCTCTTTATCCATGAACCCCTGATGCCGCGTGACTTCTTTGCCTGTCGTATCATAAAAGATCTGGGTGGGAATCGCTCGAATACCGGCATTTCTGGTCAACTGCGGATACTCGCCCACATCCAGGATCAGGATCTCCGCCTCCCCTTTGTACTGCTCTTGCAGCTCCTCTAAAATCGGCTGCATCATCTTGCAGGGGGTGCAGGTTCCCCTGCCGAAGTCGGCCAGGACAGGCCGGCCCGTCTCCAGGGCCCGCGCCAGTGGATTATCGGCCAGGGTCGCCTTCTGGGCCTCGATCCAGTCCTGATTTCTGGTGATGGAGGCTTTGCTGAGCAGCCGGCCGATATAGTCATCCACGGCCTGCCGCTGCTTCATCTGCAGAACATACGGCCGAAGCTGCTCCTGGACTTCGTCAAAGGAGCTCTCTTCGGGCATCTGCTCTTTGTTCTCCTCATAAAAACTGCGCAGCTCTGACTCCTGGACCTGAATATCATTCAAGACCTCCTGATCGAGCAACGCAGTTATTCCCTCGCTCACCTCTTGATCTTGCAGCGTTGCGTTGGCTGAATCTGCATCCGGAGGGCCGCCCGCCACATCCAGCCGCTTTGCTTCCTGCAGAAGAACGTTCTGCGCAATCAAAGACTCGAGAAGGGCTTGTTTATCCCTGGCATAGGCCTTGCGTTGCGACTCCGGGATTGTTTTCAACAGATTTTCCAGATCTGCAAGTCTGATTTTTTCAGTATTCACAGTGGCCAGGACGGTGTCGAGCGAAAAGTCTTTGGCTGCCGGATTTTCGCCCAGCACGTCCTGGAGCGGGATGGAGCTTTGGGCAGACGGTTCTTGCCCGGCCTTGTCCTGACCTGATTCCAGCCAGACAAGGCCTCCAAGACCCACAACCAGGACAGCCACAATAAGCCCGCCCCACAGCAGTTTTTTGCCGGCCCGGCCGCTTGGCTCGGATGGTGACGGTTTTTGACCGGGCTGGTCACCAGGGGATTCGTTGCTCTTGTCGGGTGCAGTCATTGATTCTCCTTAGCATTTAGTAGGGGTTGCACACATTTCAGCTGCAGCAGCAGGCCAGGACCATGACCTGGTTATTTGTTTCACAGCACTGTTCAGTCATAAACTATCCTCCGTATACTGCTGTCTTGTAGCCCATGGCCAACATCTATTTTTGTCCGATCCAATTTTTAACATCTTCCTTGGAGGGCACCTTGCCCACGGACTTGACCTCGCCGTCTACCACCACCGCCGGGGTTCCGAAAACACCGTATTTGGCGATATCCATGGTTCCGGTCACTTTTTCCACATTCGCGGCCACCCCGGTCTCCTGCAGGGTGTCCATAACCAGCTGTTCCGTTTGCATGCACTTGGGGCAGCCCGGTCCTAATACTTTGATGTCCATTGTTTTACTCCTATGTGGTTAGAATTTATTTTGTTGTCTATTTATTCAGTGTGCTTCCGTAATTCATTTATATAAAGAGATCCATTACGACGAGACAAAAAAGGACCCGTAGGCCATTCCCGCAATTGTGGACAGGACCACGATGATCCCGGCGAAGGTCAGGGTCTTTTTCCAGCCCATGACGCTGCCGATGACGATCAAGTTGGGCAGGGACAGGGCCGGACCGGCCAGGAGCATGGTCAGGGCCGGGCCCTGCCCCATGCCCGAGCCGAGCAGTCCCTGCAGGATCGGGACCTCGGTCAGGGTGGCGAAGTACATCAGGGCCGAGGCCAGGGCCGCGAACAGATTGGCCCACAGGGAGTTGCCCCCCACCAGTTCAGCCACGAAATGCTCCGGAATCAGGGCCGGATTTCCCGGTCGGCCCAGAAAGAAACCGGCAAAGAGCACCCCGGCAAAGAGCAGGGGAAAGATCTGCTTCATGAAGCCCCAGGTGGACTGGACCCATTCCCCGAGCTCCTCGCGCTTGAACCAGGATTTGAGCATGAAGCCGAGGATGACGAGCAAAATGGCGGTCACGATCCACTTGACCTGAAAGATGGACTGCCAGATGAAGTGTGCCTCCTGGCCCGGGCTGGCAAAGGCGGCAAAGATCAGGATCAGGACCAGGACCAGCATGTAGACACCGTTCTGGGCCAGGGACCGTCCCTCATCATCGTCCTCCGGCAGATACATCTGACCGGCCTGGCGTTTTTCGTCATCCTTGCGGAAAATAAAATGCATGGACAGGCCGACAATGGCCGCAAAACCGATGGCCCCGATGGCTCTGGCCAGCCCGAGCTGCCAGCCCAGAACCCGAGCCGTGAAGACGATGGCCAGGACATTGATGGCCGGTCCGGAATAGAGAAAGGCCGTGGCCGGGCCGATACCGGCTCCTCTGGAATAGATCCCGGCGAACAGGGGCAGGACCGTACAGGAGCAGACCGCCAGAATGGTTCCCGAGACCGAGGCCACGGAATAGGATAGAAACTTGTTGGCCTGGGCCCCGAAATACTTGATCACCGAGGCCTGGGAGATGAAGGCCGCGATGGCCCCGGCTATGAAAAAGGCCGGGATGAGGCAGGTCAAAACATGCTTCTGGGCGTATTCCTGGAGCATCATGAAGGCCTCCAGGCCGGCCTGGCGGATGACCGGATCGTTCCAGGGCATGTAGTAGGCCGCCAGGAAAAAGAGCACGAGCAATAGGAGTTTGTAGCGTTCTTTGATATTCATCTCACTTCTCCGGATTGTTTTTATCTATTTGGCAAAATATTCAATATTCGTGATCAACCATTTCCTTTAATTTCAGAGCTCTTTCCAGTGAGCTGAAATTTGTATGATTTTTTGGGCACTTTATTGTGAATTGTTTGCAAATCGAGGTTTCAGGTGTCAGGTGTCAGCCCTGCCTCTGGCCGCAGACGCCCAGTTTGATCGAAAAAGAAACTTGGAGTCACCTCCTCCGTCATTCCGGCGGCTTGTCACGCCGAAGCTTCTTTGCGAAGGCGGAAGCCGGAATCCAGATTAAAAATGTAAGAGCTGGACCCCGGCCTACGCCGGGGTGACGGAGAAAGAACAATGAAGTTTCATACGAGATTTTAAGGCATGGATATTGTAAATCTTTTTTTTCCCTGACACCTGACACCTGACACCAAATGAATGTCCAATTTTGAAAAAAAATACAAGCATTTTAAGTAGTTAAGTATTAAATTTGTCAGGCACTTACGAAATCTGTACTTCAAACTTTATGCTAAACTGTACACGAATTCCTGAATCTCGTCTCTGACCCTGCGATAGACCTGCAGGGCGCTTTCCTCACAGAAACAGAATTCTCTTTTTAGCCATAGCACACATCTCTTATTCTTTGACCTCACACCCACATGGTTGCGCATCGTTTTGCAAACAAAGCAGCTGCCGCTGCACATTGGCCCGAACCATGTCCTCCAAGCAATGAAAAAAATTCAACACGCATGGAGCCGCCAGGCGGTAATGCATCTGGGTGCCGCGTTTTTCAAAATCAACGACCCCGGCTTGTTTCAGGATTGAGAGGTGCTTGGAGACCGTTGAGATATCGGCGCCGATCATCTCGGTCAGTTCGCAGACGCAGCGATTCGCTCTGCCCAGCTCCTCAACGATAAAGAGTCGAGTGGGATGGCCCAGGGCCTTCATGATACTGGCCCGGCCTTCGTAGCGGTCTCGAATTTCCTGATTCACAGTGCCTCCGTTCGATAGTTGGCATAACAACCAATAAACAAAAAAAATGTCAAACTAAATCATCCATGCCTCGTCCCTTTCGGATATCTCAGCAGGTCTGCCTTTTTACACATCCAGATCGAAACCCGCCAGGTATTCTTGAAGATTCGCCAAATTTTCCCCGCTCAGGTATGGGCAGGCCTCGGGCGAGACTGCCCCTTCACTGATCAGCTTGGCCAGGACCATGCAGGTTGCCTGGCCGCATTCCCGGGAGCACTTCGCGGAAGTGGGAAGGAGCTTCAGGATGGAAAAGATCTGCGGCCTTGTCCTGACGGCATATTTCGGTTCGATCTCATCCCGCCTGTCCCAGATCGCGTTGATCTCCCGCTGCAGCCAGCGACAAACCTTTTCCGCCTCCTCTTCGTCCTGCAGGGCATTGATGGCAATCTTGTCCGGATGCACAGTGATCAGTTTGCCGTGGGCCTTGAAAGTCACAGACGGCGGCTCCCTGGTGAAGGCATCTCCCTCCAGCTCGGCGTTGAGGTAGGGAATGACTTCCGAGATATCCTGCTCCAGATGGGCGAAGCAGTGCAGGCTCTGGGCCTGGGTATTGCATTTGGACCGAAAGATTTCCTTGGTGTACCCTTCAAGCAGCATGGCTCATTCTCCTTGTTGGACGTCTTTCACTCTGTGCATCAAGTGACTCCTTGCATTGCCTCTGTTTGTTACTTGGTAGAATAACCAATAAAAAAACTTTGTCAACCTTTGAGCAGCAGGGCTCATTCCTCGCTAAATTTGAATTTATTTTTGAACGTATTTGATACGATCGGGTCGGTGAAAGCAATTCAGCCTGTAGGGCCTGGCGTACGCGGCCAGGGTCATTCCGGCCTGCCTGGCAATATCTACCCCAAGGCTCGAAGGTGCAGTGCGGGAAATGACAATGGGAATTCCTATCCTTGCACATTTGAGAACGATATCCGAGGTTAGCCGACCAGTGGTGTACATCGCTCCTCCTGCAGGAATATTTTCAAGTAAAAGAGTCCCAATGACTTTATCGACGGCATTGTGTCTGCCCACATCCTCACAACAGATCTTGAGCTCTCCATCGGACCAGAAACTGCATGCATGAACACAATGGGTTTTCGAAGATAAATCTGAGACCTGCAATGTCCCCTTGATCAATCGCCGGACATCATCGAAATCCAAAAAACATTCAGCAAGATCCACCTTCTGCTCTTGAAGCATATGCCTGGAGATCCTTCCAGAACCGCCGCAGCCGGAAGTGACGATCATCTCCTCACTTTGATTTTCGGGCGGATCTTCCACTTTGGCATACACGGTCATTCTCCCTTCCGGACAGGTCAGGACCTCGACCACCTCATTCCTAGAACTGAGATATCCCTGCCCGAACAAAAATCCAAGCGCCAGAGCTTCCAGGTTCGAAGGCATGACCATGGTCGTTCCGATGAGGATTTCGTTCAAAGCCACTTCCACCGGTTGTTCGACCAGGACGGTTTCTGTGCCGGTTGTTCGATCTGCGGCCGTTAAAACTTCGGTTTCCATCTGCCTGGTGGTCGATGCTTGAGTGCTTGTATGAGTCATCTTCAATACGCTTATGTTAACGGAAGTCAGAAATCAGACGTTGTGCCCTGAGAAGTCTGATCAGCCGTGTCTCCGCCTGAATCCTGCTGCCCACAGCAAGACTGCATGGGCAGAGTTTCCAAGTTCCGAGCCATATTCTCCTGCACGTCCTGTGCAGGGGGAGTCCAGCTTCAAGCGGCCCCGGCGACATGCTGATCATGTTGCTCGACCACGGTTCGATTGTCTTCTGTCATAATGTCTCTCCTGGATTTGAAAGTCAAAATTGGTTAGCCCTCTTTGCACATGCCCTTGTTTAAAATGCACGGCTCTTCGTTTTGTTTTTCGACTTGGATCGTCGAATGTTCAATACCGATTTAAACATTGTGATTTCCTTATGATGTGCAAATTCCCTGCCTTGCGGAAAAAAACCACAGTACGAATCAGCATCTGCCATGTGACCTGCAGGCCAAAATAAGGGTTTGCTTAAGCCGAAATTTGGCGTAATAATTTTTTATCTCTGCAATTTTCTACATCTTTAGTGATAACCCTAAAGAGCTCAACCTGTTTACAGATAACACAACTCTCAGGGGCAAACTATTACGTTTCTTGCCCAGAGGCAGTCGCCGCAGACCGGAAAGGGGTTGCCAATGCAATCCTCTTCGTTGGTCTCGGAGAAATGGCAGCCTCCGCAGCTCACACACGGGGGAAAATCAAAATCGAGGACCCGCCTGCGAAAGTTGCTAAATTCCGGCTTGTTCCAAATGGACAGGATATCGTTTTCCCTGATATTCCCCAGGGTATACCGTTTGAACAGCTTTTCGCGACCCATTACGTAGCAGCGATAAGAATGCATCAAGGCCACACACGGGCTGACTTCACCATCCCGGGCAACCACTATCGAACCCTGCTCCACAAAAGGACAGTGGCCGTCGTTATCGGATCTGCGGCGCATTTTCTGAACCGGCTCGGCCGCATAGCCGTGCCAGAGCAATTGATTGATGGCCGCAAGGTTTTCCGGACGGGCATCGATGCGCGGAACCGTAACCCCTGGAAAAGAAGCTGACATGCCTCGCGGCCAGAAACCATCCACCGAGCAATGATAAAGAATTTCATCCTTCAGCTCCTCGGTGTATGGCAGAACGTTGGTCAGAATAATAAACGCGGCCCCCAGCTCAAAGGCGAGGGTGCGAAGCTTGGGGACTTCGCAGAGATTGCTCCGCATCATGACAAATTCGATCCCGACTGTCGGGTTTTTGCTCCCCTTGCGGCGGCGCAGGCTCTGCAAGGCCGACAGGTTTGACCTAACCAGCTCCAAGCTTGAACCGGCACGGTTGCTGGAATGCATGGCCGGTGTCGCCCCGTCCACAGAAACCACCAGCCGATTCAGCCCGGCTTCGATGAGGGCTTCGGCCTTCTCCTTATCCAGCAGCATCGCGTTGGTGATGAGCTCCGTTTCCGCCCCCAGTCCACCGGCCGTCGATACCATCTCCGCGATATGAGGATGCAGCAAAGGCTCCCCCATTCCCCAGAATGAAACCCTATGCAGGGCCGGTGCCGACCGCAATCCGTCGATCAATCGCCTGAAGGTCGGCATGTCCATTGAGCCGATAGGCTCATCCCAGGAATGGCGCATGCAGGTTCTACAGCTAAGATTACAGGCCGTGGTCGGCTCGATATAAACGCGTCCAAGGGGTGGATCTTGCGGGCTTATGAGCAGTCCGGCGGGGGTCTCACGGATTTCGACCCCCGAGCCGGTCGTCAATCCCCAGCGACGACGCAGTTCCTCGCTGATCGGTACCGAACCGTCCGCGTTGGTTGGCTGTGCCTCGCAAAGGGGATCTTTTCTTTTCACCATCATACCGGCTGTCCTTATTGTACCTATACTGATCCAATTTTGTTTTTTTTCGACAAGGACTGCTGATTCAAAGGTTCCTGGTCTCTATTTCAATATAAGCTGGATCAGTATATTTGTTTATGCGCTATTTGACATAATAACCAAATTTATTCTGCTGTCAAGCTGAGTCGGTCTGCCGAAAGAATCTTTTAAACGTCTCACTTGCGATTCTACCCATGGCCTTGTCATCCGGAGCATCCCGATGCCGTCTCCTTCATCTTCTTGCCGACTGCTTCGTCCGATACAATCCCGAAACCCACGAGGCCCAGATGGAAATCATCCCTGCTCCAATATCCTGAATTTTTTCTAATTCCATTTTCATTCCTCCTCCTCTCATCCCAATGTATAGAGCTCTTTCCAATGTGCTAAAATGTGTATGAATCTTTGGACACTTTATTGTGAATTCACCATCTGCGTAATAGCATGATCGAATATTAGAATTCCGATCGGATCGGATTTATCGTTATCAAAACCGCTTGACAAAATGGTCTGGTCTGGTCAGACTATATTTATAGACAGGAGGTTTAAATATGCAGATTACCAATATTTCCGAAGCAAAGGCGCAGTTATCAGCGTTGATTGAAAAAGTCATGGCCGGAGAAGAAATGATCATCGGCAAGGCTGGAAAGCCGGTAGCCCGCATCATCAAGTATGAGAATAACCGGCAGTCGCGCCAACCGGGAGCTTTAAAAGGAAAAATCAAGATCGCGGATGATTTCGATGTGCTCCCGGATGATATCGCCGAAGCATTCGGCCTGGTGGACAAATGAATCTGTTTCTCGACACCCATGTGCTGCTGTGGTGGTTGGACGATAGTCCTTATCTCTGCGATGCTGAACGAAATGCTATCGCTGATCCCGGGAACCTTATTGTTGTGAGTGCTGCCGTGATCTGGGAAATGCGGATCAAGCAGGCGCTTGGAAAACTGGAGATTTCTACGGATTTTTATCCCGTTATCAAAGATCAGGGATTTGAGCTTTTATCAATCACCTCGGATCATGCGTATGCGGCAGGCGGTCTGCCAATGCACCATCGCGACCCCTTTGACAGGATGATTATCGCCCAGGCCCGGCTGGAAAAACTGTGCATCATCACCCGCGATAACATATTCAGCAGATACGATGTTTCCGTTTTTGCGCTATGATCGAATTCGCGGATTCCGCAACGGCTCCGGCGATCAAAAACCCGAAAACGGCCAGGGCACCACGTCTCGGACACCCGTAAAGTGTAGACCACAACCGAACATTCTTGTCTGGAATTTTGATGAGGGCGGTGCTGGGAATCATCTAAGGGGCCGCGGATGCGGTGGCCAGTTTCACAAAGATGGGCGCCGGCTATATTATGTTATTCATCTTGAAATCCACGACTGCCAGTTTGATCAATGAAGAAACTAAAAAGAGCTCTGAAGTAAGATGAGTCCGCTTTAATAATTCTGCAGCTTAATGGTTATGCCCTTGGGTAAAGCCAGTCCTGCCACTACCTGCATCCCTTTATTCGTTTCGGAATTCATACTGAAATCCCCTTAACAGGCAGATGCACAAAAACAGCATGATCAAGGTAAACGGCAGTGCCGCTGCAATTGACATTTTCTGGAGCGCTTTAAGTCCTCCTGTCAGCAACAGAGTGCAGGCGCTTGCCGATACGGTGACTCCCCAGATGATTTTTTTGATCTGGGGCGGGTTTTGGCTTCCTTTTGAAGTCATCATTGCAAGAACAAATGTCGCTGAATCAGCAGAGGTCACAAAGAAGACGATCAGAAGGATAACGGTGATCAGGGTGAGCGCGCCTGAAAACGGATAATGGGAATACAGTACAAAAAGTGCGGTGGATACGTTATCTGATACCGCTTCACTGATTTTCACCCCCTGGACGATTTCAAGGTTGAAAGCGGCTCCGCCGAAAACGCTGAACCAGAAAAAAGTTAAAAGCGCGGGAACGATCAGGGCGCCCGAGATAAACTCCCGGACGGTTCGACCTCTGGAAATGCTGGCCACAAAGAGACCCACAAATGGTGCCCATGCAATCCACCAGGCCCAGTAGAAAAGGGTCCATTCCTTGGTCCAGTCATACCCTTTGAAAGGATTTGAAGAAAGACTCATATTCAGGATCGATGAAAAATAGTCCCCCAGAGTAGAGGTGAATATATTGAAAATATACGAGGTAGGGCCGGCCACAAGCATGAAACCAAGAAGCAGGAGAGCAAGCATGATATTGGTTTTGCTGAGAATCTGGATTCCCTTATCCAGCCCTGTCATGCTGGACATCAGAAACATGACCGTCACGCACCCGATGACGATCAGGGTGACAGCGGTAGTATCCGGTATCCCGAATACCGAGGACAGCCCGCTAGTGATCTGCAGTGCGCCGAGTCCCAATGAAGTGGTAATTCCGAAAACTGTGGCAAAAACCGCAAGGATATCAATGATTCGGCCCGGTGTTTTAAATATTTTATCCCCCAGTAAAGGATAAAAACAGCTTGATATCAGAGGCGGCATATCCCGCCTGAAGGAAAAATAGGCGATGGAGAGACTCATGACGATATACACGCCCCACGGGTGCAGTCCCCAGTGGAAAAAGGAGCGGACAATGGCGAATTCAGCAGATTCTCCGGATGCAGGAGTGATGTAACCGGGAGGAGATATAAAATGGGATATGGGTTCTGCCACACCCCAGAAAATCAGTCCGATACCCATACCTGCGGCGAACAGCATGCTGAACCATGCGAAATAGCTGTATTGCGGGGCTTCATGATCTTTTCCGAGCTTCAGGTGGCCGTACTTGCTAAACGCCACCAGTATACTGAACACAAGGAACAGAAATACGGACAGGAGGTATCCCCAGCCGAAATGCATAATGATCCATTGATGGATCTCCGAGGAAAGTGAATTCAGAAAATTTGGCCTTACAATCCCCGCAAAAAGCAACGCCAGCACGATAACCAGGGGCACGGTGAATACGGGATTTATTTTTTTCATCCTTCTTTTTCCTCTTCAAGGTTCTCGTACGTTCCCGGATATACTCCCGGAATAATCATGACCGAGCATTTGGCTTTCTCCGGAAGTGATTCAGCCACGGACCCCGTCATTTTAAAAGGTCTGTGTTTGTCCGCCTTACCGATGATTATGAGGTCCACCCTTTTTCTGGACGCTTTTCGGGCGATTTGCGTGGATACAGACCCGGCGGCCACCGCCTTTAATTTTTCAATTTGCTCGAAACAATCCGCGCATTTTTCCTCAATGCCGGTCATGATGTCGTGAACCTTTTTTATCCGTTGTTCTTCCGCTACCGGATCCGGAGCTCTTTGTCCCACATGGAGAAGAATCAGATTTTCGGCCTTCAGCCCTGTGTGTGTCAGGTATTTAAGTATTTTATTATTCGTGTTCATCAGGCTGGTGGCATACAGGATATTGTTCAGTTCCTTTTTGGAGGGAAACCCCTTTGCTGTTTTGTGTACAAGTATCGGCAGGCTGGACAGCCGGATTACGTCGGAAGCCACGCTTCCCATGATCGCTCTTCTGATGGGATTTTTCCGTTTCCATGGAAGGCAGATACAAGAAGTTTTCTTTTCTATACCCGCCCTGACGATCTGGGTGGCGACATGCCCCTGCCTGAAAATAAGTTCTGTTGTAAACGACTCGTTTTCAAGGGCCTCTTTCATTTGATTCATGTTTCTGATCCGGTCTTTCCCGTTGCTTTTTCCCACGTTGAGAAGGATGATTTTTTGCACATCAAATATTTTCATAAACCTTGCCATTTCAAGGACTCTGTCGACTTTTTCGTTTTTTTTAACGGGAAGGAGAATGTTTGTGACCATTAAAATTTCTCCGAAATTTCAATAAGAAAGGCAACAAGAGATTTTCCGCAAAACTTTTAACCTGCGCTACATCCAAGATTTGAGGATGTCAACCTTTTTTTCCCTTTAAGGTCGCTTGAGACCATCCTGGAATGTATGCCTGATGAGTTGTGCCGGGTCCGCAGGCAAAAACGGTCCTCCGGTCCCAAGGAACTCGCAGAGTTGCCGGAAGTCGATGCCGGCGATATCCCGGCCGATGCCGGGGGAAAATCATACAAGACGCCGGCCTGATCTCGCTTAATCACCGACAACCCGATTCTGCGGGGTGGGGAGCCGACTTGCTGCCTCACGAGGTGGACGAGGCCCTGAAAATCAAAAGCGTTCTGGACCGCTGCCGCGGAAATAGCTCCATGGCTGCCGAGTCTCTTGGAATAGGCCGTTCGACGTTGTGGCGTAAAATGAAAAAATACGGTCAAGGATCGTGTGCATGCACAGCATGCATATGGCCGCTCTGGAGACAGGCATCGTCCCGGTCAATTGGTCCGAGGACATTCCCAGGAACATCGACTACTACCTGGAACGTACCTCCAACGGCTCCTCCCTGAGCTATGTGGTGCACTCCTGGGTCGCCGTGCGTAGAAACAGGCGGCATTCCTGGAGGCTCTTCGAGGAGGCGCTCAAGACGGACTATGAGTAATTTTGTGCCAACTTCTGGTATAAATATACATGAGTGCAAAAGGATATAGCGTATGTCAGCTCAAGATTCTTGTGAATTTTTATCCAAATGCCTCAGTGCCGAGCATGGAGGAACCGCCCTTCTGCTGGAAGGCGGAGGCATGCGGGGAGGCTTTGTTGCCGGCGCACTTATGGCTCTTTATGATACCGGGCTGACCGGTTTTGACTACAGCCTGGCTGTCTCGGCCAGCGTTCCCACCATGGCCTATTTCAAGGCCGGGCACCGGAAGGAGATCGAATCCATCTGGCGCAGGGAGCTGACTACCCCGGATATCATTCAATACAGAAATTATCCGGCCGCCTCCCTGGCGCTTTCCAAAGACCGGCCCGTCCTGAACATCGATCACCTTGTGGACGTGGTCTTCAAGGAAAAATATCCCCTGGACCTTGAAAAGCTCCAGGCCAATCCCATGCAGGCCTTTTTTGCAGTCACCAATATCCACAAGCGGGACATGACCTTTTTCACGGACACTCACCCTGACATCTATTCCGTGTTCAAGGCCGCCATGGCCGTCCCCGGCTGTTATCTGGGTTCCGTGTGCATTGATGGTCAGGAATGTGTGGACGGCGGGCTCATCGATTTTCTTCCCATCCACTATTTCGCCGACTATCCGGTGCAGCGCCTGGTGATTGTTTTAACCAGGCCCATCAATGCCCCGCACTATCTACCCGGTTTTTTGGAAAAAGGTTTGTTCTACCGTTTTTTTTCCAAAAATGAATGGATGTATGAGAAACTCCAGGTGGCCGAAGCCGACTATGACCGGACTGTGACCTTCCTGCAGTCCATTAGTGAACAAGCACCGCACAAGATCATGGTCATTGCTCCGGAAAAGCGCCTGCCCACCCGCTTTATCAGCCGAAACCAAAAACGGGTCAATCAGAGCATCGATCTCGGCTATATCAAGGTCAGCGATCAACAGGAAACCATCCGGGAGTTTCTGCAAACGTGAAGCCGGCCGGTGCCAGTCCTCGAAATCAATGCCCGCGGCGTCATTGCAACTCAATTCAGTTTTTCTTTATGGCTATAATTTCAGACTTCGTACACCTGTACCAATTATGAGAGTTAACTGCCTAAAATGATTGATTTGACTTCAAAATTGGACATTTCACAGGTTTCAGGTGTCAGCCCTGCCTCTGGCAGGGCTGACATAGAATTATTTGATATTTAACACAATATACGACTGAGCTGTTATGCTGTTCATTTAAAACAACGACTGCCAGTTTGATCAGTGAAGAAACTTTGGATCACCCCTCCGTCATTATTCCGGCGGCTTGTCACGCCGACTTGTCACGGCGTAACTTCTTTGTGAAGCCGGAAGCTCTGAGCGAAGGCGGAAGCCGGAATCCAGACTGAAATTGTATGATCTGGACCCCGGCCTCCGCCGGGGTGACGGAGAAAGAACAATGAAGTCTCATACGAGGGAAAGAAAAGATTTACAATATCAATGCCTTAAAATCTGACACTCTCCGAGGCATAGGCCCTACGAGCCGGAGGCCTGACACCTGAAACTTCGATTTGCAAATAATTCACAAAAAAGTGTCCAAAAATTCATATAAATTTCAGCTCACTGAAAAGAGCTCTAAATTTTAAACACTGTGATCTCCTTTAGTTCTCAAAGGCCTTGCCTTGCGATAAAAAATCAGAAAGAGTCCCGCTGCGATCATGGGCAGGGACAGGACCTGGCCCATGCTCAGAAAATCAAGAGCCACAAAGCCGAGTTGGATATCGGGCCGGCGGAAGAATTCCACTCCAAAACGAAAACAGCCGTATAGGAGGAGAAAAAGGCCGAACACGGCACCCCTCGGACGCGGTTTATTGGAAAAAGACCACACTACAAAAAACAAAACCACACCTTCCAGGAATGCTTCATAAAGCTGTGAAGGGTGTCTGGATATGGCCCCGGCTGCCGGTCCGGGAAAGACCACTGCCCAGGGCAGATCGCTCTGCCGACCACAGAGTTCGCCGTTGATAAAATTGCCGATGCGACCCGCAAACAAGCCAGGCGGAGCCAGAGGGGCCATAAAATCTCCCAGATCCAAAATGTTCAGGTGATTTCGCCCGGCAAAAACAAAGCCTGCGACCACAGTGCCTAACAGTCCTCCGTGAAAAGACATCCCTCCGTGCCAGACCTTGAATATCTCCAGTGGATCGCTGATAAGGGCAGCGCTGTTATAGAACAGCATATAGCCCAGCCTGGCTCCTAGCACCAGGCCCACCAGGATAGAGATGAGCAGATCCTGAAACTGGGTCGGGGTTAGGGGGGAATGTTTTTTCGAGGCCCTTTTGGTGCCGAGAATATAGGCTGCGGCAAAACCGATAAAATACATCAGCCCATACCAGCGAACTTCCAGCGGACCAATGGCAAATGCCACCGGGTCAATTTCCGGCAGAACTATCATGCCTGTTCTTCCCTAGTGAGCGGTCCTTTAAACCAAAACCCCAGTTGCCGGAGTCTTTCCCCAACGCTGTCCATCCCGGAGTAGACTACCGGGACCACAATCATAGTCAAAAAAGTGCCTACCAAAAGACCGCTCCCGGCCACAATACCCAGGGGGCTTAAACGCTCCAGGCCCACCGCGGTCTCGAAAATCAGCGGCGAGAGCCCGATAATCGTCGAAAAAGTGGTCATCAGGATGGGCCGGATGCGCAACTTCACAGCCTCGACAATGGCGTCATTCTTTTCTATTCCTTTTTTCCGTTCCCTGATGATGAAGTCGAGCAGCAGCACGCTGTTGTTAATAATGATCCCGGCCAGAAAGATCATGCCCATGGTTCCGGGCATGCACATGGGTTTGTCAAATAGCAGAAGCCCCCACATGGAGCCGGCAACGGCCAGGGGAATGGCCGCCATGATGGTAATGGGATGGGCAAACGAGCCGAACATGGCCAGAAGCAGGAAATAGAGCAGGACAATACCGATGACCAGGGCCTCACGCAGCTGCTTTTGAGTGCTTTTTATGTCCGAGGCGCTGCCGGCAAATTCCATACTGTAGCCGCCGGGGAGTTCCAGACCGGCAAGGGCCTTTTGGGCCATACCCGTGACCTGGGCGATGGTCATATCAAAGTTAACCCCGGTTACGTCAATGCTGGCCTGCAAATCCTCCCGGGTGATAAAGGGTCGCTGGGTATGAGTCTCTACTGCTGCCATGGTCCGCAGCGGTATGGGGCCGAAATCCGATCCCACATAGGCATGTTTCAAGGCGGACAGGCTGTTGCGGTCGGACCGGCCGTACTGCACCCGGATGGGGATATCCAGGAAATCTTCCAGCCGCATGGAGGTGACGGGCACGCCCTGCACGGCCGCGCTGACCTGCCGGGAGACTTTTTCCGGGGAGGTGCCGTACATGGCCGCCAAGGCCGGGTCCACGGTCACGTCCACCTGTTTCTGATCAAAATGCCAGCTTCGGCGCACATCTGTGAGCCCGCGCACGCCCTGCAGGCGCTGCATGGTTTTGTCTGCCAGCCGATCCAGGATCCTGGCATCCGGTCCGCTGATGATGATATCCAGGGGCGCCTTGGTGGTGGCCATGGGTGTGGCCCCGTACTCGCTGACCCGGAAGCTTTTAATCCCCGGCACCTGGCGAAGCTTTTCCCGCCAGATTTCCTCGATCTCCCAGATGGATTTTTTTCGCTGCGTCCGATCCACCAGGTGCACGGTGATGGAGGCGGACTGGGTGGTGGCCCCGCCGGTGCCAAATGATATGGCCCCGGGCTCTGATCCGATCACCGAGGAGACCGTTTCGATGCCGGGCTGGGCATAGATGATCTCCTCCACCCGGTTCAGGGTTTTTTCCATTTGCCCGATGTCGTCTGTGGCCGGCAGGTCGAAATCGACGATAGCGATGCCGGTATCCATGGGTGGCATGAGATCGCCGCCGATAATCGGCGGGATAGTCCTGACCGTAACCACGAAAAAGGCGGCAGCCAGGATCAGAGTGATCAGGCGCCAGCGCAGGGCGCCTTTTAATATGGAAACATAGAAGCGCCGGATAAAATCGACGCCCACATCCACCCATGAGGCCACGCGTTCGGCGATATTCTTCTTTTCCTTTTTCCGGCCTAATACCTTCGAGGCCAACAGCGGCACCAGGGTCAGGGCGAGGACCAGCGAGGCCACCATGGTTATGGAGATGGTCAGGCTCAGCCGGCCGATGGTCCGCTGGGGATAGCCGCCGATAAAGATGATGGGCACCAGTACGGCCACGGTGGTCAGCATTCCGGCGGTAATGGCCAAGGAAATTTCTCTGGCACCGCTGTCTGCCGCAGTTTTGGCGTCAGGTTGGCCGTTCTGGCCCTGATCGGCATGGAAATGTCGATAGATATTCTCCAGAGTCACCACAGAGGCGTCCACTACCATACCGGTGGCCACGATCAAACCGGACAGGGTTACCATGTTCAGGGTATACGGCGTAAACCAGAGCACGGCCAGGGTGAACAGAAAAGAAAGAGGAATGCTGATTCCGGCCACCAGGGCGGCCCGCGCCTCTGCCAGAAAGAAAAAGATCACCGCCACGGTGAAGATCACGGCCTGAATGATGGACAGCACCATGCCGCGCATGTTGATGTCGATCAGCGGCTGCTGGTCCTGGGTGATTTCAAAGGCAATATCCGGGTATAGGGCGGCAAGTTCCGGCAGAAAGGATTTGACCCGCTCAATGGCGGCCACGGTTTTGCCGCCCTCGGGCTTGATGATTCCCAGGGCGATGGCTGCCTTGCCGTTGCCGTGATAGGCGGAACGCGGTTCCTGTTCGGTAAGTTCCACTTCGGCCACATCTGCGATGCGCAGCAGGCCGCGGCCCGGGCGGCGGATCGGCAGTTGGCGGATTTCGCTCAAATCCTTGAATTCTCCGGCAATACGCACCAGATATTCGCTGTCGCCCGCATAAATATTGCCTGCCGGCGCCGAGATGTTCTGTTCGGCCAAAGCCGCCATGACCTCGCCGATGGAAACCCCGTTGGCGGCCAGTTGGTCCCGGTCCACACGTACCCGGATTTCCGGCTGATGCCCGCCGAACACGTCCACATCCGCCACCCCCGCTATGGCCAGAAGCCGGTCCTGGATCTGGTTTTCCGCCAGCAGCCGGATCTCGGATAGATCGCGCCGGCTGTCATCCTTCGGCCGTAGGGCCAGGGTGAGCAGCGGGCGGGCCGTGGCATCGCTTAAGCGATAGAGCTTGGGTTCCCGTGCGTTTGCCGGCAGATCCGCCCGGATGCGGGCCATGGCATTCTGCACGTCCAGAATGGCCTGACCCGGGTCCTTGGAGTAGGAAAATTCCGCCATCACGGACGAGACCTGGTCGCGGCTGGTGCTGCGGATGCTTTCCAGCCCGCTTAAGGTGTTGATCTCTTTTTCAATTACTTCCGTGATCTTGTCGCTGACATCGTCGGCTGAGGCCCCGGGCTGTACCGTAACCACCACCACCTGGGGCGGGAAGGTATCCGGAAAAAGCGCCGATGGCGTGCGCAGAAAGCCGATAAACCCCATGGCCGCAACCAGCAGCACCGCGGCCGCAACCGCGTAAGGATGATTGAGTGCCGCCCGGCTGATATTCATCGTACGGCCATCACTTTCTCTCCGGAGGAAAGGGTCGCCCAGCCCAGGTAAGTGTTTTCGACCACCTGTGTTTTTGCATCAATTCCCCGGACCGCCGCCCGGTCCGCAGTGCGTCCCAGGAGTTGGACCGGCTTTGCTGAAAGGGTTTTATCTTTCACCGTAAATACATGGGTCCGGCCCTGCGGGCCCTCGATCAAAGTCGATGCCGGAAGCAGGATCACGTCTGTGAGCTTTTGCACAATCACGGTCAGCGGCATATAAGCGCCCGAGGTAAGACCGGCTGCTGCCTCCTGATCCAGCCAGACCTCGGCCCGCATCATTTTGGCCTTGTCCAGGGCCGGTTCCAGGAGACTGATTTCGGCCTGCCGGGTGTGGCCGTTGACCTGAAAAACAGCTGCCTGCCCTTTGTTCACCTGGGGCAGGTCCTTCTGGGGGAGGTCAAAGGTCAGTTTCAGTCCGGACTGGTCCTGGACCGTAAGCAGGGTTTTGGATGGCGCGGCCATATCCCCGGGATCGGCCAGGCGCTGGGTAACTACCCCGGCAAAAGGGCTGGTCAGTGTATAATAGCCGCGACGGGTGGCAAGTTCGGCCTTTTGTTTCTTCAAAGCCTCGATCTGCTTTTCAATGGCCACAGATTTCTTCCGGGCCGCGAGCAGCTTTCCCTGGAAATCCGATGCCTTATCTGCGGTTTGCTGTGCCTGGGACCTGGAAATCGCGCCCTTATCAGCCAGGGTCAGGTCACGTTTTTTCTCAGCCTGCCAATAGGTATAGGATTCCTTCAGGGCTTCTACAGTGGCCTGGTTGCCGGCACGCTCTGCCCTGGCCTGTTCAATGCGCGAGGATACCGCTTCAATACTGTATTCAATCTCTTCGGCATCCAACTCGGCCAGGACAGCACCGGCCTTGACCCGGTCGCCTTCATCCACTTTGATCGTTTCCACCTCAGCGATCACCCTGGCCGATATCTGGGCCTGCAGGGCCGGTTCAACCACCGCCAGGTACTCTTTGTCCAGGGTCAGGTCCCCTTTTTCGGTCCTGACCACGGTCACCGGCCGGGGCCGAGCGCCGTAGGCTGGGGTCTGACTCAGTCCTTTTTTCTTTTGCTTGACCAAAAACAGTCCGCCGCCGATCAGGCAGATAAGGGCCAGGAACAGAATCCCGATACGCAAAATACGCCGCATTTTTTTACTCCTTTTCCAGCACTTGATCTTTGCCGCCGGGACGTATGTCTGACATCTGGCCGCCAGGCACATGGCTTAATAATTTCTTATCCCTGCAATTTCCTTCATCTTTCGTGATAACCCTATAGATCTCCACCTGTTTACAGATATTCTTCACGTTGAATTTCCCCAGGTACTCATGCTGCAAGGTCAACACATCCCGCACTCGGCTGAAGACAGAGCCTGAAATGCAGACCCCGCCGGGGTAGGCTAAGGCCTGCAACCTGGCCGCAATGTTGATCCCGTTCCCATAGAGTCTTCCCCCCTCCTCTATGACCTGCCCATAGTTGATTCCGATTCGAAAACACATCCATTTGTCTTCAGACAATTTTGCATTTTGGGCGGACACTTCAGCTTGAACGGATAGAGCGCATTCCACTGCATCTACAGCACAGCCGAACTCCGCCAGAATATTGTCGCCCACCGCATCAACCACGCGCCCCTGATGCCTCTCAACCAGGGACGACAAAATCTCGCGATAGGCGCTCAGGGTGATCACGGTCGTGTCTTCATCCCGGCACATGAGACGGCTATAGCCGGCCACATCGGCGCTGAAGGCAGTCGTGAGCTTTCTCTTTAGCTTGGTCATAACACAACTCTCAGGGGCAAATTTCTTTTTCGATTGTTAAGACAAAGAATTGAAGCTGGTTATTGCGGAAGTGCCTAAAGTGAGCTAAAGTTTATAAGTGACTAAAGTTGAAAGAAATATAAGAGCGGTCGCTGCAGTCTCTTTTCTGCCAACTTTAGGCACTTTAGCTCATTTAACAACTTTAGTCACTTCTTCTCACTCTAGTTATCTGGGATAAATCCAAAAACTTTTTCTTAAAAGCTATACATAGAACCTCCACCCCCCTTCAACTTTCTTCAACCTCCTTCTCCTCAGCCTCTTCCATCCGTCTCACCTCAATATTTCCTTTTGCCAGCTCCAGCCTGGCCAGGTCCGTGTTGTATGCGGCTTTGGCCCGGGCAAGGTTGGTCTCGGCCCGGAGCAAAGCGTCCTGGGCATCAAGGACATCGACAATCGTCCCCTTGCCCAGGTCGTACTTAAGCTGTTCGATATCCAGGGCCTCCCGGGCTTCCTCAATGGCCGCCCTGGTGGTCTGTACCCGTTTTGTGTCCGCGTTGATGGCATCCCTTGCATTTTGAACTTCCAAACGGATCTGCAGCTTGAGCTCCCTCAGACTTTCCCCCAATGCATACAGGTTGGCTTGGGCCCGGGCCGATCTGGCTGAAATCTCACCGCCGGTAAACAGAGGCATTTCCATTTGCAGTCCGATGCTGCCCACGTCTTCGGAATCCGAGGCACCGGGCTGCTCCACGCTGTCGCCTGCTGCCCACCTGCCGCCGTAGGCGCCGCGCAGGTTGACTTGGGGCCAGTATTCTCCTCTGGCTGCGGCCAGTTCCTTTTCAGCCGCCGCAACTTCATTTTGCAATGCCTGGTAGTCCTGCCGCTGGGCATACAGGGTTTGCCAGGGAACTTTTGAGGATAAACCGGCCTCTTCAAAGCGGAGTTCGCCTTTTACCGGCAGCCGTTTTTGCTCTGTTTCCAGGCCCAGCTGCTTGGCCAGAAGCCGGTGCAGAGCATCCAGGCGGTTTTCTTCAGTGATGATCTGCTGCTCAATATCGGCCAGCCTTACCCGCACCCGCAGGAGATCGACTTTCACGCCTTTTTGCACATCAATCATATCCTGGATCTTTTTTTTCTGCCGCGTCACCGCTTTGCGGGAAAACCGCAGGGAATCGATCACCTGCCGCTGCTCCAGGATGGCGTAGAAGGTGGAGGTCACGTTGAAGACGGTTTCCTTCCGGGTCCGACCCAGCCGGTTCAAAGATGCTTCGGACAGGAGACGGGCGGCCGAAGCCCGGTTGACCAGCCGGCCGCCGGTAAACAGGGGCAGCTCCAGGACCAGGTCGGCACCGAACTGGTCATCGCTCCAGGTCCCCGGCTCCCCGGGTGCTCTGGCCCCCACCAGGCGTTGGTCATCCAGGTTATGCCGGGCTGTTCCCTCTGCGCTCAGATTGGGCAGGCGTTTGCCCCGGGCTTCCCGCCAGCCGGCCCGGGCCGATTCCGTTCGGTATTTTTGGGTTTTGATTCCGGGATTGTGCTGTAGAGCCAGGTCTATGGCTTCATCTAAGGCCAGTGCTTCGCCGAAATCGGGCGGAGTATTGTCCTGGCTCCGGGTGGGCTCGGGAACTGCAAAATCCGCTGTTTCAGGCAGCTCATAACCCGGGAAGTTTTCCCGGGCACCCGCACAGCCGGTCAATAACAAAGCCAAAAGAATAAGCGCGAAGACATGTTGGATGCTGCTGCTCATTGTTCTCTCCAATTTTCAGCCATTGTGGTAAGTATTCTTTTAGTTTACCTTCAGGAATCTCAACCGTCCAGATGCGACTTCAGCCCGGCGTTCTTCTGCTGTTCGATTTGCTTGATCAATTGCCTGAGAATCCGCAGGGCTTCGGCTCCGTCTTCATCCAACACCGCCGACTTCATGGCCATGAACTCCTGTTCTGTCAGGTTTAAAACCATTTTTTTCTCCTGTTATGATTAAGATTTCATCAGTCTGGTACTGCCTGTTGTGACGCACCTGCACCACGTAGTGCGTGAAGGATTCAAGCGCAAGCACTTTCTTATGACAGAAAGGTCAGGGTGGCGGCCACTATGGCCGAGTTTTCCACGCTGTGAATAGCCCCCAGTACGTACTCGCCCTGGTTTTCCATGTATCCTATGCTTACTACCCGGGGAATG
>JAABTT010000120.1 GCA_011389765.1 Desulfohalobiaceae bacterium S24
AATGAAGTGAAAATAAGCAAGAAAGGTCAAAAAGTGATCCTTGAGCCCCTGGAACGAAGCGAATGGCCAAAAGGGTTTTGGGAAGCATTCGAGTGTTATGTTGCCAGTTGACTTAACCTTTCGAAAAGATGTTATTTTTCGATCCATGTGCAGGAAGTGACATATTCCTCATAATACCAAGAGGTTAAAGCTAAAATCATCAAGAGGCTCCCGAGTCGTGGTAACATAATACTTTTGAGAAGAGCTTTTTGTATCTTTTTTATCTAATGACCTGTAAATATTTATAAACTATCAAGCCAAGCCAAAGTATCTTCCTTGAGTTCCCAATCTATCATCTCTTCTAGCTTTGGATCAAGTTTGATTGAAGACTGGACGTATTCCAGAAATTGCTTTTGAATATGTCGCTTCCGAGAGAGATCCAGATGCAGATAGACCGTTGTGGATTGTATGTCTTCATGCCCCAGGCGATTTCTGATTTCAGCTACCGAGCAGCCGGAGCAGAGCAAGCGGACTGCACATGAGTGGCGAAAACTGTGGGCCGGGTTCATCTCCTTGAGACGATTTTCAGGCAAAGCGGTTTGGAGATACTTCTTGCAAATACGATAAATCCCGTGCCGGGTCAATTCCTCGTGTCGTTGGCTGATAAATACAGAGTTCTGATGCAGTGGTTTAGGGATCGCTCGATGGGATTCAATATAGCAAGTGAGGAGTTCCATGGTCTTGGGCCAGAGCTCTATGGCCCGATACCGGTTCCCCTTGCCTAAAAGAGTCAGGGTGGTGTTTTGTGGGTCAAGATAATCGAGTTTCAATGTGGCGATCTCACTGGCCCGGGCTCCTGAATCATAGAGCAGGTGCAAAAGGGTGTAGTCTCGAAAGCCGTCAGGTTTCTTGAGATCGACTGCCTTGAACACCTTCATGATTTCATCAGGATAGAGAAAGCCGATCAGTTTTCTCTGGATGCGTTTTTGTGGAATGCGTAGGATCTTTTCAGCTGTTTCTTTGTGCTGAGGATACAGGAAGCACAGCATTTTGGCGAAAGATTTCAGGGCGGCCAGGCGATGATTCCTGGTATTGGCGATATTACCGCGTTTGTCTTCAAGATGACTCAGAAAAGACAGGATGAGTTCGGAGCAGAGGTGCTCGAGGGTTAGAGAGGCGATTTGGATGCCGTGATATCTTGCGGCAAAGGGCAGAAAGAGTTTCATCACATCCCGATAGGCCTTGACGGTATTCTGATTGACCCCTTTTATGCCGCTCAGATAATAATCGAAGAAGGTATGCAAAGCAGTGGTCAATTTCATGTTATCCTCTTGGATTTGGCAAATTCGATGAGTCCCTGGCGCTGTTCGGCATCCAGGACTTTCAAGTAGGCACCAGTATGCCGGTACTCCCGGTGTCCCAGGTAGGCAGCCAGGATGGGCAAGGCATGCTGGACATCTTCTCCCCGCTCTTTGATGGCTTTGAGGGTATTTATCGCGAATGAGTGGCGCAAGCTATGGACGAGGGGGGGACTGAAGGTCACATTGCCCAGGGTTTGCCTGGGCTGTTCAAGTCCAATGTCTTGAATGGCTGGATGGAAGAACTGGTAAATTTTAGTTGTCGAGAAACTTTTTTCCCTTTCCCCGATCAAGAGATAGGGGTTTGTGTCATGGTCGAGTAATCCATTTCTCACGGCCAGATAGTTGTTTATTTCTCGTAAGGCCGATCGAGGGACAGGGATCAGACGGTCCTTTTTGAATTTGGTCTTTTCAATATAGATGGTGCCTTCCTGTTTTCGGTAATGATGGCACTTGAGACGCAAGGGTTCGGATATTCGCAATCCGCACCTGGCGATCAGGACCATGGCCACATAAAGGGCCAAGTCTTTCAGATAGGACCGCTTGGTTTTGCGCAAGCGTTTCTGCACAGCGGCCAGGAGTTGATCCACCTGTTCAGGGGTATAGACATAAGGGACGAAGATGTTTTCTGGAATATCGGGGATATCCCTTAAGGGGTTTGTTTCATAGATCTCCTGTCGCACCAGAAACTGAAAGAAGGTGCGGAGTTTTGAAATCAGGATATTGGCGGTGTGAGGCTCTTTTTTAAAGCGATTCCGGAATTCGAGGAAAAACTCCGTCTGCAGTTCTTGCCAACTCCCATTTTTTTCCTGAAGAAAACGGTCAAAGGCCAGAAGACCAGATCGAGCGGTTGATTGCGAATAGCCTAAAGTCTGACGATAGGCCAGGTATTCGTCCATTTTATTGGCTAAGAAGCTCTCAAAGCGTTTCATTGAAGAGGACCTCGCGCATCATCTTGATGTGGATATGAAGGTACTTTTTGGAGGACTCGATATGATCATGGCCCAGCATCTCCTTGACTTCGAAGATGGAGCCCCCGTTTTCCAGGATGTTCTGGGCATAGGTGTGCCTGAGCCAGTAGGCGGTAGCCTCAAGACCGGCCTTTTTCATGAGGAGGCTGATGTCCCGGCTGACTGCAGTGCTGGTGACAGGTGTGTATGGCTTTGTGATATTCAGAAATAAAGTCCGCTGGTCGCTGCTGGGCCTGGCCCCGATAATGTAGGTCACGATGGCCTTGAGGGTTGGTTTGGATAATGGCAAGACCATGGGATTATTGGCTTTGCGGCATTTGAGACTCAATCGCCTTTGGCTGAAGTTAATATCATCAAGAGTGATCAGGCTGATTTCCTTTGGCCGTAGCCCCAGGCCAAAGGCCAGATGGAGCATGGCATAGGTCCTGATTCCCCGGAGCGTGGAGAGTTGAACGTTTTCAAACAATCGTTTGATTTCTTCTGGACGCAAAAAGCAAGGCGGTTTGGACTGTGCAAATTCGGGTGGCCCGACCACCAAAGGAGCCAGATCTCGTCGTAGAAGGCCTCGCTGGTGATAGAGGTAGCGTAAAAATCCTCGCAGGTAGGATCGATGTAATCGGCGCGTACCCAATGCATAGGGGGCGTTCAATTCGGCCAGAAAGGTATCGATATGGTCAATGCTGAGCTTTTCCAGGGCTAACTGTTTCTTTGCCAGGTAGGTGTGCAGTTTCCAAAGAAATGTTGTGACTGCCTTCATCTGTTTCTGCCTGGTCGTAGCGGTGAGATCAGCGTATTCGAGATAGCTCTGGTAGACTTCGGGCAGCGGATGATGGGCTGATTCATTCATGACTTTTTCCCCGCACCCGGTCGATGAGTTGCCGGATTTCCGAATCCTGATTCTTTGCGGCTGGAGCTGACACAACTTCCTCCGGAAGCGACAGGACCTGAAAAAGGTGGCCGTTAAATGCGATCAAGTCCTTTGCGATCAGGGTATTTCTGGCCTCGATGTATTCATCCAGGCTCAGTCCCACAAGAGTACAGATCTTGTCGTAGCTGTAATAGGAGAGTCCGTTGCGGTCGCCCACAAGGATCAAGAAGAGATACAAGAGCAATTGAGAGGGCTCGAGGCTGGCCCAGAAACCGTCGCGCAGAAAGCGATGTTCAATAAAGGCGAAGCTGCCGTTGATTGTGCGAACCCGTTCGGGATTAAGGGGCTGTTTTTGGATTCGACCGTTTCTGGATCTCTGTGGGTGGTGACTCGACACATCCTGCTTCCGGCCCAGACCTCTGCTTTGCCGGGCCTGCTGTCCTGTGGTCCAGAGATGATTGTCTTCATGGTGCATGGCAGATTCCTCCTCTGAATCTCTTTGGGAGGTAATCTACCCACTTTTTTAGGGAGGATCAGTCCCCATCTTGTGTTGGAAACGTTTTTTTGGACAAAATCCGAGTGGAGCCGGCAACATCTGCAGGTGTTCATGGGCGTATCCCCGCAATACCGGCAGGACGAACTGCAGGCCAAGAATCTCTTGAAAACAGGAGACGGTCGGCGTACACTTTTGAAAAGCTGGAAGCCGTTCAATGAGTATGGCCAAGGCGGCTCGAACCAGAAAGATCCGATGTCTGATCCAGCGCAGAGCCCCGATAAGCTCGATATCCTCTCGGAGTTTATCTGCCGCTTTTTCTTGACTTGTTGAGTCTCGAACTGTGTTCAAGACGACCTCAATCTCAAGCAGGGTCCCGGGCAAACGCGCTGCCAGGCAGTCCGGCAGGAGGCCAAAGGTGGTGCGTCCTTCCCGGCAGTACCACCTGGCGATCTTTGTCCCTTCCGGAAATTTCCGGGAGTAGGTCCCGTGTCTGGCCAGGGAACAGCCTCCCCCGGGGTGCAGGGGACAAGAACCAAGTTCAGCAAACTTCCAGGCTTTTTGCCTGACGTATTCTTCGGCTGAGAGGTTGGTTTCATATCGGAGTTGCATGCCTTTGACATGACAGAAATAGCCCGGAAATGGAAAGGGAAAAGTATGAGCACACCAGCACGCAACGCCCCCTGTCCTTGCGGCAGCGGAAAGAAGTACAAAAGATGCTGTCTTGCGCCGAAAAAGACCAAGAAGTCTGCTTCACCTGTGAAGCTTGTCCCGGTCTTTACGGAATTGGATCAACTCTCCAACAGTGTCTATGATCTTATCAGGAAGAATAAATTGAATGAGGCCGAAGCGGCAGGCAAGAAACTGTTATTCGAATATCCAGATGAGATTGATGGCTTTCATCGGCTGGCTCAAGTGTATGAAGCGCGAGGTGATACCAAAAAGGCGGTGGAATACTATCGAAAGGCAGCTGATTTTGCCAAGTCATCGGAAGGATTCGATAAAGAGACAGTAGATTGGTTCCACTCTGAAGCAAGACGGTTGAAAACTGAAGAATAGGATCGCATCAAGGATATCCCTGAGAAGAAGATCTGAATGAGATGCCATCCGCAGAACAAACCCAAGGAAAAGAATCAAATCTATTTTTTAATCCCAAGAGCAGGAAGTAAAAACGCGTAACATAACCCAACGCGCGACATAACGTGCCACGAGATAGTATAGTCCTTTAATTCCAAAATGTTGCACTATGCTCATGATATTCTGGT
>JAABTT010000121.1 GCA_011389765.1 Desulfohalobiaceae bacterium S24
AATTTCTTTCTGCGTTATGTATCAAGCGCAATATGATTGTATTCCCTGATTTCATCCACCGTCAAGAAATGCTCGTTTGTACCGGAATTGTATTCAAATATACTGAGTGGTCTCTGAGACCCTTATCTTCTCGTAATTATTTATTTTATCCAAAAATATAATCTATTTTGAGGGTTAGAATGAACTCTTTCTATACCTGTGTGAGTTAAGCCGTTGAATTGTAATGATATAGGCAAAAATATGCCATCTTTCAACCCAAATTGCTACACGTCGGAAAGGGTAAGAGTGAAGCATCTTTCCCGCTTGCCCGCTCAGCTTGCCGCTTCACCAGTGCTTCATTGCCGCAGTTATCGAAGCTCAAAGCTGAAAGAGAGGAAGTTGCCAGATAGGCTTCATAGCTGGCTTTTTACCAGCTGATGCCTTGCCGCACCCGCTTCATTGGTTACAAATACATCCTGCAGCCTAAAAGCGGTACGAAGCGGCTTGGCTTTTTTCCGCAGGGCCTCTTACAGAGGGGGCAGCCATTCGCTTTTGTGCCCTCTTACTACCAGGACGCAGGTTATTTTCCCGCTGAGGTTGCTTTTGTTCCTTATGTCCTTTGGTATGTCCTCTGGTCCTTCCCTAAACCTTTAGAAGTATTCACTATGGGGTTATCCGGCATGCCGTCCTTTAGGTCGTTCAGGACTGGTTCCTTTCCGGATACCGACAGAACAGGTATGGACTTTTGGCTTTGCCTGGCCAAAAGCTGAAGTTTCTTGAGCACAAAATAGGAATGCGTAGCCATGAAAATCTGAACCCCCTGGACGGCAAGCAGGGAGAGCACATTGAGGAACCGGACGATGGCCTCCGGATGCAGGGCAGCCTCTGGCTCGTCCACAAAAATGATAGACTCTGGTGTAAGTATGCGGTTGCTCAGCAGCCGGTCTAGATGGCGATTTTTTTAACTCCTTATGCTGTCACAAAAATGGGATGCCAGGACTTGCCTTTAACAAAGTACCACTGTTTGCCGGACTGCTCTATTCTGCCGCCGATCATTGCGGCCAGGTCTTTACGGGCGTCTGCGAATGCCTTCCAGTTTTTGCCCATCTGGGGTGGCTTGTTTAAAGCCTGGACCAGGTCGTAATAGGTGTCGTCAAAGCCGAACTGCAGGTCGATCTCCCTGGATTGCCGGATAATGGATTCCAGGGAGAGGATTTCCTTGGCCGGGAAGTAGACGGAGTTGCTGGCACGGGGCTTATCCGGATCTACAGTCTCGCCTACGCCTTTTTCAGCGGACTGCCCAAAGGTAAAAAAGACCTTCTGAGAATCTATAACCGCCTCGAATCGGAACCTGTTGCCTTCTCCCTTGCGTACCAAGTCGCCAACTTTTCGGAGTTGGAAGGTCCAGGTTAACTTGTTGTCCAGAGTCTGCCGAAAGGTGCGGATGTCCTGCCCTCGCTTATATTCCTCTATGGATCGCACTGCCACATACAAAGCTTTGAGCAGAAGGGTTTTACCTGTATCGTTTTCGCCTATGACCAGGTTAAATCCAGGTCCGGGCTGCCACTGGACCCTCCGTAACGGCCCGCAGTTTTCCAAATCAAATTTTTCGATCATGACCCGCTTCTGAAAATTAAGTAATCGCCTCTGAATATTCAACAATCTCGTCCACTAGAATGCCTCCTGTTTCAAAAACTTGTGGCGTAAATCAGCCTTTTTTTACCGGAAATAGTTTTCATTGATTCAACCTCCTTACGGATTCTCATCCATGGAGACGTCCAGCGGCCGAAGTCCGGTTCCCTCCCTTCGATAACAAAGGCCACAGGCTCTGCAGCAGAGCTCTTCATCCAGACGTTCGCCACATCGGCACATCCAGCCGATGGTCCGGGCTGGATTGCCGAAAGACAGGGCATGGTCAGGTACGTCGCGGGTGACCACGGCCCCGGCGCCGATAAAGGCGTAACGTCCGATACTCACGCCGCAGATAATAGTGGCATTGGCCCCGATAGTCGCCCCGTGCTTGACTCGGGTGGGGCGGACCTGATCCATTTTGCGGATTTCAGCCCTGGGATTGTAGACATTGGTAAAGACCGTGGATGGACCGCAAAAGACCCCTTGCTCCAGAGTCACGCCCTTATAGATGCTGACGTTGTTTTGGATTTTGCAGTTGTCCCCCACAGAGACCTCAGGACCGATGGCCACATTCTGGCCGATAGTGCAGTTTTCGCCGATCTGCGAGTTCTTGAGCACGTGGGTGAAATGCCAGATCTTCGTGCCCTGTCCGATTTCTGCGGGGTGATCTATGACTGCCGTCTCATGCACAAATGCGCTGTTTGAGTGTGAATGATCATCTGTGAACTGTGAAACCGACTCTACCCTCTGATCTCCGCCCCCTGCCCCCTGACCTCTGATCCCTGACCTCTGACCCCGGCCGTCCAGCGACTCCTGGGCTGCATTGAGCACTTGCAAAACCCTCAAGCCTTCCTGTCCGTCTGTTCTGGGTGTTCGATCTTCAACAATGCATTCGAGAAAGTGCCGGCACTCCAGTAGCAGCGGTTCAGCCTCCGCCAGTTCAACTTTTTCGGGATCCGCTCTTGAGGGAACCGGGATGTTGTTTTTCCAGGTGATTTCATGGGGGAAGAGAAGCAGCTTTTCCGGCCAGGGGCAGGTATCGTCAAAGACAGCCATCTTCTTCTCCCCGACCACAATCAGCTTCTGCTCTTTGAAGGGATGCAGCCAGGACACGAAGACATGGGCCTTGAGACCCGAAGGAAAGGCCAGATGGGTCGTGGTGACGTCCGCGATTTTCTGATGCAGCACATTGCCCCCCACGGCCAGCAAGCTTTCCGGTTCCTCGCCGGCCAGGGACAGGATCATGGAAATGTCATGGGGCGCAAAGGACCAGAGGATATTCTCCTCCCGGCGGATCTTGCCCAGGTTGAGACGATGGGAGTAAATGTAATTGATTCTGCCCAGGTCACCGTCGGACACCAGTTGTTTCAGTTTCTCAAAGGCCGGGTGGTATTGGAGAAGATGGCCGACCATGAGAATGCGCGAACGTTTGGCAGCCAGTTCTATGAGCTCGGCGGCATCAGCATTGGACAGGGCCATGGGTTTTTCCACAAACAGATGCTTGCCGGCCAGCAGGGCTTCCCGCCCAACTGTGGCATGGGTTTCCGCCGGGGTGGCGATCACCAGCGCAGCAATATCTTTCCGGGCCAGGACATCGCTGAGAGCCAGACAGGTTTCCACACCCGGCAGCTGTTTGCGAAACGCTGCGAGCTGCGTTTCATCCCGGTCGCAGATCATGGCCAGGGCACCGAGGCGGTCCAGATTGCGGACCAGGTTCTTTCCCCAATAGCCGGAGCCGATCACCGCGACTTTAGGTTTCTGGGGCATTGAATTATTTTCTCTCACAAAAGAACCCCATGCCGGGCAGCCATGCGTGCAAATGGTCACTCATAACTTTTTTCAATGACGATTTCGTAATGATTGATCAGATTGATTTATCCTGAGAATCCTGTCAATAGTCTTTTTCCAGAGCCTGATTTCTCATTTAGCTCATCGCTGCTGATCAGCTGCATTCCAGATAAGAATACTGGGTCGCTTTTCAAACTGGGGCAGAAACTTCTCATATTCCTGACGGGATAAAACCATAGGTCGAATTTTCCGCTGAATATAACGTTCAGTTTTTCTGCTCAAATCGTTGAGATGATACTCATCGATATTGCCCACCAGCAGCAGATCCACGATGCCGCCATCCTTGCCTTCGGCATAATCGTCTATCAGATAGGCCTTTTCCACATCGCCGAGCCTTTTGATGATGCTGTCGACCACCTTGTCCACTCCGAGCACCTTGCCCACCATGGATTTGAGCTCGGGATACAGAGGATGCTCCTGATTGGCCGTGTAATAGACCTGACGTCCATTCCTTTCCGATGTGAGCAGCTTGGTTTTGGTCAGCTGGTTGAGTTCCTCGCGCACCGAATTGGTGGAAACCTCGAACTCCCTGGCCAGTCCCCTGAGATAGGATTTGGAATTGGGGTTGAAGAACAAGCGCATCAGGAGCTTGATCTTCACTTTTGAGCCGATGAGTCCGGAAAAGAGACTGTCCAAATTTTCATCCTTTATGAGCTGTTTTGTTACTCATAAAAGATAAAAATTTGCTTGTCAAGCAACACATATCCCTTGCGCACTGGTTCACACTGGATGCTGGGAAGGCATCAAATACAATTTGACCGCAATGATTGCATTGATTACTTATTCAGTAAACTTTTCAAACAAGGAGATTTTGGTATGGCCAGCTTAACGATACGAAATATTGAAGATTTTTCCGACATCCATGGCCTACAATTGATGAATCCCTGGACGATCTAAGCGCAATTGATTGCCCTTCATGAAGCAAAAATTCGTTCGAGTCATCGTTATTCCACTTTTACTCTTGACCATCCTCGATCTGTCGGTTTCGTATATTTATTTCAATAAATCTCAATCTATGATCACCAATCAGGCTTCACACGGGCCAGTTCAACTCGGAACTGTCTTTTTCCATGATCATAATGGGCGCAAAGGTCTCAGCATCAGCTCCCCTTTGCACCTCTATCGAATTAAAACCCTGGCAGAAAAATTCGGAGAGCCGGGGATGCGATTTAGCTGCAGCAGCTATTGGGAGCACTACCTGCAACACAATTCCCTC
>JAABTT010000122.1 GCA_011389765.1 Desulfohalobiaceae bacterium S24
CGATTTCGTCAATGGTCTTGATGATCTTGGAGGTCTCATTCGAAGACTCCTTGATTTCGTTGATGGCCGAATTCATGCGTTTCATGGAAGAAACCCCGCTCTCAACCATCTGACCGCTGTCCTTGACCGCTTTGTCCGCCTGATCGGCGTTGTCCGCGTTCTGCCGGGTCTGGGCCGCGATCTCCTCCAGGGAGGAGGAGGTTTCCTCCAGGCTGGAGGCCTGCTCAGAGGCCCCTTCGGCCAGGGATTGGCTCGCGGAAGAGACCTGGCCCGAGGCCGAGGCCACCTGCTCCGAGCCCTCGCTCAGACCGCTGGTGATCCGGGTCAGGAGTTTCGTGATACTGCGAATGATCCAGATAGCGGCCAGGATGGCGATGATCACCCCGATGGAAAGACCGACGATCATGACCCAGGAAGCATTGGTCAAGGCAGCCGCAGAAGCTGTGGCGATCTCGTCCGTACGGCTCATTCCCGCGTCAGCCGTTGTTTTGCAGGCTTCGATCACCGTATTGCCGGCACTATCCCTCTGTGCGCCAAGAGTGACAAGCTCATGCCACTGTTTACCAAAAGCGTTCAAGGCTGCAGCATAGTTATTGCCTGAGGTCTGGACCTGATCGATGCGCCTGAGATCCTTATCCAGCCTGGTGATTTCACGCAAGGCAGCGTATTTCTCGTCCAGCTTTGGGAAAATCTCCAGAGCCTCGTCCAGGAGCACGGGATCGCGCAGGGCCTGGGCCTTGAAGGCTGTGATCCGGGCGCTGTTGCCCAGATCAACCACATCGTTGGCCAGGGTGATTTTGTCGTGCCGTTCGTGCATGTCGATTCCCAGCTTCTTTTGCTGGCCATTCAGGAATTCTTCGCACTGGGCCACATATTGTCCGGCGGCTGCATCCATTTGATTTCGGTATTCACCGAGTTTATTGAAATTGTTCAGATACGATTGCATTGCCATCGAATATGTGGAGGCTGCGGTCTCGACTTCCCTGATGCGTTGTATGTCAGCCGTATCCCGAGTGATCTTGCGCAAATCCGCAATAATTGTATCCACCTTTTGGAATTCGGCCATGGCCTCCTGCATCGACTCCGGATTCTGCTCGGCCTGGGCCTTGAAATTTGCCACTCGGGCCGCATTGCCGACATCGATGACCTTGTTCACCAGAGTGATCTTCTCCAAACGCTCCTCCAGATCAGCCCCGGGCTGTCTGAACTCGGCCTGCATCTTCCGGTTCTGGCCGGCCAGAAAGGTGTTGCAGTTCTGCATGTAGGCCGCTGCAGCGCCGTCCATCTGCTCACCGGCTGCTACAAGGGCTTCGTTTGTCTTAATATAAGACTCCATATTCTCGGCATACTGCTGTGCAGCCGCCTCGGTTTCATTAATTCGTTTGATATCCTCGGCGTCACTGGTCAAAGGGCGCAATTCCCCGGTGTATTCGTCTAATTGCTTCAGAAGCCTGACCGCCTCCTGCATCAGCCCCATATCGCCGGTGCTCTGAGCCTTGAAGTTCGTCACCCGCACCTGAGTGCCCAGGTTGACAATGTCCGTGACGATGCGCACTTTTGCCTGACGCTCCTTCAGATCCGTTTTGAAGGCCTCATTCTGCCCTTCCAGAAAGGCCGCGCTGTTTTGCATATAGCTCGCCGCATTCTCGTCAAGCTTGGCCCGATTGGCATTCATTGCATTGATGGTCGCTTCAGTCTGCTGCATGAGCTGTTCATACTTGTCAACAGCATTTTCGGCCTGGGCGACCTGACCTTCCAGGGCCTCAAGATAGACAGCCCTGTCCGCCAGTTCCGATGCTTCTTCCAGATGGGTATTGAGCGCGGCGAGTTCCTTCCGGGCGCCCTCGTAATATTTTTGCTGTTCAGTAAAGCCATACCCGCGCATCTCATACATAAGCCTGTTCGCCGCCCCGCGCAGTTGGTTGGCCACCTTGACTTCCGGCACATATTCGGTGGCAAGTTTGTTTGAATCATCCTTTGCTCCGAGCATGTTCCAGACCCCCAGACCTCCGAGCGCAGCAGCAATCAGGATGACCACTGCGAATCCAATACTGATGCGTTTTCCCAAAGTCATTTGCTGAGCCATTCTTTTCCTCCTTGGTTGGTGCGTGGATAGAAATTCACTCCGATTTTTTTTTAACGAATTAAATACTTGCCTTGTTTCATATTCTTATACGCCGCCCTCCTCCTCTTTGATTACTTCCTCTATGATTTCACCAACAGAAAAGGCACATTCCATGCACTGAAAACCCAGGTTCCCCGGCTGATCGTTCAGGCGCCAGACAACATCCAGATCCTTCTGCTGATAATCATACTGCAAGGCTGCCGATTGGGCGTTCGGATGATACAAAATCCGAATCTGCGACAGCAGAAACCCCTCCTGGATGAATTTATCAATGGAGGCCAGCAGGCTGTTCAGGTGGGGGGCCACCACGACAAATACAATGCCCCGCTTCTCGCAGGGACGGATATCGAAGCTCTTGACCTGCTTCAGCATCTGGCCGAGGAGATTGGTATGCTCAGCCCCGTAAATCTTGTCCCGGGGACTGACGTGGGCCAGATAGGCAAAGCGGCCCGGATAAGTGACCAGCAGGCCTGTGCAGGTGGAGATGCCGAAGGTCTGGAGACGTTCACGGTTGCCGGCTTTGCGATACTCATCCATATCCACCCGCAGACCGTCCATGCCCGGAGATCCGGCAGAGTCCAGCAGCGGACCCGGTGAGGCAACCCGGAGATGTTCAAGAAGCTTGTCCGCATAATAGCGCCGGTGCCGGGTGTAGTGTTCGGTGATGATCTCGGCCTGGTCCTGCTTGGCCACGACCAGCCAGCTGGCTCCCAGAAAATGAAGCACTTCAAACGAAGTCAAGGCGGTACATCCCCGGTAGTCCTTGACCACGCGATGTCCATTCCGGTCTTCGAATTTGGCCTGGATATTCCGGTCGTCGAGGTGTTGTTTCAGGATGGTCGAATCCCCGACAAAATTGGACTCGGTGAGCATGAAGCCTTCCCGGTTCACCAGAAAGGTTTCTCCGGTCTGGCCGAGATCGTCCTCCCAGGCAAAGAGGGTGTTGACCTTGCTCACGGCGCACTGGAGCACCAGCCAGCCGAGAAATTGTCCGTCCTTGTGCAGAGGTTCCACAAAAAAAGCCGCGGGCTTGGCTGATGGACCGTAATCGTGAAAATCGACAAAGGCCTCCTCCTGCGGTTTTTTTTGCAGGCAACGCACCAGGGGACTGTCTCCGGCATCACTCTGAAGCAGATTCTGATGCAAATCCGATTCTTTGCGGATGGTATAAAAGACCTTCCCCTGCCTGTTCACAAACAGAAGATCATAAAAGGAAAAATACTCCTTGATGTAATAGGTATTGAAATTTTCACGAAATGCCTTCACCTTGTCCGAAACTGCCTGGGGAACAGCCCCCTTTCGGCTCATTTCCGCATAGCGGCGGTTGATCTCAAAGCAGCTGACAACGCTTGGATCTTGAGCCGCCTGCCGGGCCAGGGCGTGCGTCCGATCCCAGAAATCCCGCAACTGGCCGGCCTTCTCTTCCCGGGCATAGTCCAGGCGGACGTAGGCCCAGTCATAGACCCCTTTTTTCGCTTCCGCCGGGGAGCAGATGCCCAGAAGCAAACCGCTCAGCACCAGCAGAAGCAGAGAGAAAACCATCTGCTGTTTCAGTACAATTGGGCAAGAATCCCGTTTTGTTTTGTTTTGAATTTTAGTCATTTGTGCTTGTTTCGAGCTTCGTGTTTCGAATTTCGGATTTTCAGCGTCGCTTCCGATCCCAATACTGAACATACTCTTGGCATTGTCATGTCGCTGTATTTTTGTTTGAGTCTACTTAGCTTCCCTGCTGAATGGCCTCAAGCTCCTGCCGGGTCAGGACCCGGTCCAGATCCAACAGGATCTTGACCGCGTTTTCGGTCTTGGCCATGCCCAGAATAAAATGGGTGTCCAGCTGCGATCCGAAAGTCGGGGCCGGTTCGATTGCCTGTCCTCCGATCTCCATGACCTCGGAGACCTCGTCCACCACGATGCCCATGATCACCTTGTCCGTTTCCTGGCTGATCTGGACCACGATGATACAGGTCTTGCGGGAGACCTCGGCCTCGGCCATCCCGAATTTGAGCCGCAGATCCACCACCGGGATGACCTTGCCCCGAAGGTTGATGACCCCTTTCACAAAATCCGGGGTCCGGGGGATCCCGGTGATTTCCTGCATCCCGATGATCTCCTGGACTTTCAGAATCTCCAGTCCGTAATCCTCCTCCCCCAGCCGGAAGGTCAAATACTTCCCGGCCAGGCTCTCCAGGGATTCCCTGGATTGTTCTTCATAGGCGGCTGCTTGCATAACGACTCCTCGGGTTGTGGTTCACGGTTCACGGTTCAAGGTTCACGGTTCACGGTTCACGGTTCACGGTTCACGGTCGACAGAATTTTTTCCTGTTCTGTTTGATCATTTTTGTTCCTTGCAAAGACCAGATATCAATGGTTTAGTGCCTTATCGGTTATTCGCTCGTATGAAACTTGATTTTTCTTTCTCCGTCACCCCGGCGTAGGCCGGGGTCCAGCTTTACAGTCTGGATTCCGGCCTCCGCCGGAATGACGGAGGAGGTGACCAAAAGTTTCTTCATTTATCAAACTGGCAGTCGCTGTATTGAACAT
>JAABTT010000123.1 GCA_011389765.1 Desulfohalobiaceae bacterium S24
TAATTTTCTTTTCAGAGAGCCCCTTTCATTTACAAGAAGCCTCCCGACAAGAAGTGTCTTCATTCTTCGGTAGTATTCAGTATTTTCACGAAGGATAGAGTCGATGACCGCATTCATAATGGTGTGACCTCAGTTGCAAACTATACCCCGAAAACAAAGATGTCAACTACAGGGGTATAGCTGGACTGGAAGGCTTGCTTGCCAAAAGGTTGTAGCAGAAGAAAACAGGGATGGCCACAGAGGACATGGTCATTTTGTCCAGGCAGTGTCCAGCGTGAACTTGGGCCGCGGGTGGGATCATGGATGTCTGCCTCCATTGTAACCAAAGACGGTTCTCTGGTGGGAAAACTGATCATCGACAAGCGTTCCGGGTAGATGCGAAGGGCCTACTGATCGCCATTGCTTGAAGCGCCCGCTGCGCAGCCTGGAACCAGGGCCTGGTTCCAGGCTGCGCAGCTTTTTTTTCAAGCCAGGGGGCGGCGACCGTCAGTTACGCAGAACAGGTCCCGACAACTCACCCAAGGGCGAAAATCTTGAGGCAAGTGACGAAAACGGCATAGGCCTCATCCGGGGTGCCGTTGCGGGCCAGGCTCTTTCCCGGCACCTTTTGTCACAGAGGGTGGAGGCCAGATTTTTGTCATATTTTTAAGCTTCAGCTTTTTGCTTGACCCGGTGCTTAAATTTACATATTCTTCTCTGAATAAATTTATTCATTAGACTGTAAAAAAAGCAAGTGGTCATGGATATTCGTTTTTCTCCTCACAACAGTCACCACGACGATCCAGAGCGTTTTGCCCAGTCCGATCCTCATTTGAGGCGGCTGAATACGCAGCCTTTGGTCTACCGTTCTTCCTTGCTCGATATCTTTCCAATCGAAAATCCCGGCATATACACCTTAGGTGGAGGTCGTCAGGTCGGCAAAACAACGCTTATGAAGCAATGGATGGCCCATCTCCTGCACCTCCGGGTGATACCTGACCATATTGCTTACATTACTGGTGAATTAATCGATGATCACCATAGTCTGGTTCGCTTGGTGGATGATATTCTACAAAGCATATCTGGGAATACAATCGGCTATCTTATTGTTGATGAAGTCACGTATATCAGCGATTGGGACAAGGGAATAAAGTACCTGGCTGATGCAGGCAGGCTGGAAAACATCGTCCTCTTTCTGACCGGTTCTGATCTGTTGATTATCAAAGAGGCCCGCATGCGTCTACCCGGGCGAAGAGGTAACTCGGGTGTGGTTGATTTTCATCTCTACCCTCTTAATTTTTTTGAGACTGTTTCCCTGAAAGGTTGTTTTACCTCAGATGAATTGAAAGAACTTGTAAAAGCTGAAACTGAACCGGGTGTATCTGCCTTGAACGTGCTCTTTGAAGAATTTGAACACTATCTGCAGCACGGCGGATTTCTTACTGCTCTGAACGATCTGGCCCGACACGGCAGCATACTTCCGGCAACAATGGCTACATACAGTGATTGGATCAGAGGTGATGTGCTGAAAAGAGGAAAACAGGAACATTTTTTACGAGAAATCCTGCAGGGCATGCTGAAACGATACGGCAGCCAGGTCACATGGAATGCGCTTTGCCAGGATCTTTCGATTGACCACCCTAAAACCGTTGCTGACTATATCGATGTGCTTGAATCCATGGACGCTGTTTTTGTTCAAAAGGCCCTTATCGAAGACAAGCTGGTTGGGGCACCGAAAAAAGCGCGCAAGCTGATCTTCACGGACCCCTTTATCTTTCATGCAGTAAGGGCGTGGTTGACGCAGACGAATGATCCTTTCCACGACCAGGTCCAGGTATTGCAGGAAGACCCTGAATGCACGTCCAGACTGGTCGAGTCGGTCGTTGTCAGTCACTATCGTCAGTATTTTCCCACGTATTACATCAAGGGAGCTGGCGAGGTGGATGTAGCCTATGTCGACCAACAACGCTTCTGGCCGGTGGAAGTCAAATGGACCGGCCAGTTGCGGCCAAAAGATCTCAAACAGATAGCAAAATATCACAATGGCCGGATCCTGACGAAGTCAATGCAAACAGGAAGCATCCTCGGTCTCCCCACCAGCCCTTTACCACTCTGTTTGCTGCGCCTTGGCACTCAACTTAGGCCTGAGAATCGGTGAGCTAAAAACTTCGTATGACCGAAAAAACCCGGGTGCTCATGAATCGTTCGGCAGGAACGGCAAACAAGCGTTGTTGGGCATGTTCAAAAGCCAGGAGATAAACCTCCTTAAAATCATTGAGTGCAGAAATGGCGATGAAGCTATGAATGCCGGCGGCCGACATCATTTTTCCCCCTGCTTCATAAAAGAGACCAGACCCTCCAAGACCTTTTTCCGCCAGGCTTCCATAAATTCCGGGGTCCAGTCGTAGAAGCCCTTCCCTGTTTTCGCCCCCAGTTCGTTTTTGGCTACTTTTTCACGCAGCAGGGGATAGGATTCCTGGGAGCCCTCCATGTCCGGCAGGATATACTTCTCGCATTGCAGGGTTAAATCATAGCCGTCGATATATTCGTACAGCTCAAAAGGACCGACCAGGCCCAGACGCCGCCCGAAGCTGCTCTTCACGGCTTCATCCACATCCTGGGGACTGGCGATACCCCGCTGGACGATGTTGAAGGCCTCCCGCCACAGGACCAGCTGCAGCCGGTTGGCTATAAATCCTGGGACTTCCTTGCTGCAGACGATGGGACGCTTGCCCAGGGCCTGCAAGAGATCGAAGACGGTATCCAGCGTAGCATCCGAGGTCCGGCTTCCCCGCACGAGTTCAACCAGGGGCATCAGATACGGAGGATTGAAATAATGGGCCACCAGGAAGCGGTCGGGCCGTTGGGTGGCCGAGGCCATCAGGCTTGGGATGATGCTGGAGGAGTTGCTGGCGAAAATGGTTTTTGGGGGACACACGGCGTCCAACTCGGCAAACAAGGCTTGTTTGAGCTCGAGTTCTTCAACAATGGCTTCGATCAGGAGCAAGGCATCGGATCCGGCTTCCTGGAGGTCTGTGGTTGTCTGCAGGCGTGCAAGGCCCGGTGCGACCTCCGCTCCCTGAACAAGGCCCCAGTGCACCAGTTCCCTCAAATTCTGTTCGATGTTCTGGCGGGCCTCTGTGAGCCTCGCCTGGGAACGTCCGTACAATGCAACCTCATATCCGGCCAGAGCCCATTCCTGGGCGATGGCATGCCCCATCATCCCGGGACCGATAACCGTAATTTTCTGCCTGTCAGGTGTTTTCATGAAGAGGCCTATTTCTTGATGTGACTTTTATCCTTCAACAATCTCCCGGGCGGCGGCCTTGAGGATTGTCTCAAGTTCTTTGAGCACGAAGGCTTCAAGCGGCGGAACTTTGTGGTTTTTCAGCATCTGCTGGACCTGTTCCCCGGCATTCGCCAGGAGTCCGTCCTGGCCCGAAGCCTTCTCTGAAGTCCCGCTGGTGTCCAACAGTCTTGGATAGAATCGGATTTCATCCCGAAAATGATGAAAGGTATGCTCGTCGGACAAAAAGTTCCCTCTGGGACCGACTCGGTGCACGGCCTCGAGCCCGAGGGTCGCCTGGTTGATCCGAAACCCGGAAGACATTCTCCGGGTATAAGCGATGATTTCGTCATCGATAACCAGCTGCTGCAGGCTGCTCACGGTCTCCCGTTGGAAGCCGCCGGCTCCGGCCAGGAGACTGGCTCCAGAAGCAGCAGCCACGGCGGCAGCATAGCCTTTCTGGAACATCCGCTCTCCGATATGCGCTCCGTCCGAGACCAGTCCGGGACATTCGGTGGCTAGCCCGTAAAAGCGGGTCCCCAATCCGGAGAAGGCGGCAGACAGAAGCATGTTCTCCGGTCTGCCGCCCATGGTCTTGCCAGTCCGCATGTCCGTCAGGCTTGGAAAACAATAGTACAGCATGGGGGTCTCTGGATAGAGCGTCTGTACAAGAGTCATTGCCCCCAGAACCTCGGCATTGCCCTGGACCAGTGCCCCGGCCAGACTCACCGGCGCGGTGGCGCCCAACATAAGCTCGATGGCCACCACCAGCGGCAGTCCGTTCTCAGCGCACACTTTCAGCCTTTCGATCTCGTCCCTGGGGTAATACAGCGGGGAAATCGGGCAGACCAATCCGTGGAACAAAGGCCGTTGGATCATGGCCTGTCTCGTCCCCCTGACGGCAAGCTGCATCTCCACCAGGTACTGCATGTTCCTCGAGCTAAGGGCCAGGCTCATGAAGTGTTTGCGCGAATGCTCAAGAAGCGTTTTCGCGGCAAAAAGATCCGCGATTTCCAGAGGCACGTCCTGAAGACTCAACATCCCTGAACAATCGATGTTGGAGAGCCCGTCGGCGAGGATGGCCATTTCCTGCTGATCCTGCAGGGTCGCCTTCCGAAATCCAGG
>JAABTT010000124.1 GCA_011389765.1 Desulfohalobiaceae bacterium S24
CGCCGAGACCATGCCGTTCAGCTCCTGGGCCTGGGCCGAGAGCTCCTCCGAGGCGCTGGCCGATTCTTCCGAGTCGGCCGCGTTCTGCTGGACCACCTTGTCCATCTCCGCCACAGCCGTATTGATCTGATCTATGCCCTGGGACTGCTCTTTGGAAGCCGCCGCGATTTCCGAGACCAGGGTGTTCACTTTTTCAGAACTCTGCTTGATGGACTCCAACTGCCCGGCTACCTCATCGGCAACACTGACCCCATGGCCGGCATTTTCCTGGGATTTTTCGATGAGCTGCGAGGTATTCCGGGCCGCCTCTGCGCTCCGCTGCGCCAGATTGCGCACCTCCTCGGCCACCACGGCAAAGCCCTTGCCGGCCTCTCCGGCCCGGGCCGCCTCCACCGCTGCATTCAGCGCCAGGAGGTTGGTCTGGAAGGCTATCTCATCGATGGTCTTGATGATCTTGGAAGTCTCATTGGACGATTCCTTGATCTCGTTGATGGCCGTATTCATGCGCTGCATGGCCTCCACCCCGCTGTGCACCACATGATTGGCCTCCTGCATGCCCTGCTCGGCCTGGGTGGCGTTGTCCGCATTCTGCCTGGTTTGCGAAGCCATTTCCTCCAGAGAAGATGACGTCTCTTCCAGGCTCGAGGCTTGTTCGCTGGAGCCTTCGGCCATCTGCTGGCTGGTACTGGAGAGCTGGCCCGAGGCAGCGGTCACCTGTTCGGAGCTGGCCTGGAGGCCGGAGATGATCCGATTCAGGGCATTGGCGATGGAACGGCTGAAGAAAAACGCGATCAGCACCCCGGCCACCCCGAAAATTGCCGCCCCCAGGAGCAGGACGGTCATGGCCGAACGTATAAGCTCCCCGGCCTTGTCTTTCATGGTCTGCACCGCACCCAGGAACTCATCCACCGGACTCGTGGCCGCAATTGAGAAAGTCGTGGCCCCCAGCTGCAAGGGCGAGTAGGCCGCAAACTTTTCAATGCCTTCAAAGGTATAGCTTTTAACATTAGTGAGACCCGGCAGCATTTCGTCCTGTGTCAGCTCGGCCAGTTTGCCGTACTTGGCTGCCGTCAAATTGACCTTGTCTTGAAACCCATATTTCGGGTGCGAGACAAGTACCCCTTGACTATTGACAATATAGGCGTATCCCGTCCGGCCGAAGGTATAGGTGCCCAGGATGTCCCAGACCAGGGACCAGTCCAGATTGGCGGCCACGACGCCCTGCAATTGTCCCATGGCATAGACCGGGCTCGCCAGGACCAGCTCTGTCTCCGAGGTCTCCGGGGACATAAAAAGATGAGAGAAATACAGCTGACCCGCTTTCAGCTTCTTAGCCGCTGCAAACCAGTCGTTCTGCTGAGAAAGTGTGCCTCCCTCTTCAAAATTTCCCTCACGCAGGGTCAATTCCTTGACACCATCCTGATTCACGTAGCGCAGGGCCTTGAAAAGAGGCTTATTTTCTTCATTGATCTCGAGACGGGCAGATTGCTGCAGGCTTTTGAGCTCTTCCTGAAACTGCTTTCTGGAAAAGGCCGCCGCCTGGCGGGTCAATTCATCCCAGTATCCGCTCCCGCAGACGATCCAGTCCCATTTTGGAAATGATCTGTAGGCAACGAATTTATCCCGGCCCTGAAAATCGTAATTGAGAAACCGGTTCTGGTTGGCGCTGTGCTCATTCAAAATCTCCCGGAATTGATTCAATCCCAGATCCCGGATCACGTTCTGACCGATCAGGCTCTGATCCGGATGCCCCAGGAGTGTGCCCTCTTCATCCATGATGAATACGTAGCCCTCCTGCCCGATTTCAACGTCTTTGATTTTTTCAAAGACAATACCCTGGGCCTCTTTCTGTGCACCGCGGGCAGCTTCGAAAGCATTTGCAGTATCGAGCAGGGCTTGCTCGGTGTTGCAGGCCAGAATCACCCCGTTGACTATTCGAGTGACTTCCCGCCGGCTGAACTTGTTCAATTCCTCGTTTTTCCCAGCCTTGGAGAGTAAATAGCTCTGGAAATTGGCCGAGCCTGCCAAAGACTGAACAGCCTGCTCGGAGCGATCCAGCACGGCCTGGACTTCCTTTTTGGCCTCGCCCAGACCGGCCCGGAGTCCGTTTTTGGCTTCCTGTACCAGCCCTGTCCTGGCCACGGCGGTAGCCTCCTCGCCAAAGGACTGAAATTTGTAGAGAGCGAATCCGCTCAAAATGATCACCGGGATCAGGACCAGGGCCACGCACAAGGAAATGAGCTTGACCTTTAAGGAAAGATTGCGAAACATGTCGGTTCCTCCTGAAGACGATTTCTCGTGTTTAAACCTATTGCACACTATTGGAAATCCATATTATGCAAATGGCATGCCACAAGTTTACTTTTCCTCCACCGACACTCATTCCAGAGCAATCCCGGCCTCATCAAGCGGCATGACTTTATCCGGCGATTTTCGTCCGTTTTTCGAATGGAGGGTCTTATCCTTTGAAATAGCTTCAAGTAGGTTTTTTGGGATGGACCATTTCAGCCACGACTGCACACAAATCGTCATATCCTCCCGGCATAAGGGTTATAAATCGCGGATACATCTGAAATCCCAGGGCATATGTACCTTTTTGGTTATCCGGAAGAATGAGTATGACCTTCCTGTCTTCGAATACATCTCTGTAGGCGGCCAGTCGGGTAAGCCGGTCCATGGTATCAGCCAGAAGGACGTAAATGTTCAAATCTCCATAACGAACCGGCGTACGAACTCGGATGAGTAGAGTTTTCAGATCTGCACAGCTTACCTGGGGTATCGAAGTAAAAAAAGGGCAAACCGCATCCCGCAACCGCTGTCCCTCGTATCCGGAGTCTTGATCAATATACCAGATCAAGAAAATCTTCGCTTTCCGGGCTTTGGGCTGGATGCTCTGTGTCAGACATTTACGGTCCATGATTGTTCCCTTCCCTGCCATGATCAGGATGAACTGCAGAAGACAACTTTTGAATGACCGACTCCTTCTGCCTCATTTTGAAATGGTCCATGCAAGAACTATTTTTTTAAACATTTCCGGCGAGCACTTCCATCTCTTCTGCGGAAAGAATCATGTCGATGTCCAGGAGTATTTTGACACTGGATTCAATTTTGGCCATCCCTAAAATAAATCCGCTGTCCACCTGAGATCCCAGAGCGGGCGCTTTTTCGATCTGCTCTCCCTGGATATCAATCACTTCAGAGACCTCATCCACAATGATCCCCATGATCAGATAGGCCTCCCCACGTTTGACCTGAACCATGATAATGCAGGTCTTTCTGGAAAAGGCCTGTTCTTCCAAACCGAACTTCAGCCGAAGATCCACCACCGGGATCACCTTTCCCCGCAAATTGATGACGCCCTTGACATACGGCGGGGTTCGCGGAATCTTGGTGATCTCCTGCATGCCGATGATTTCCTGAACCTTCAAAATTTCCAGGCCAAAGGTTTCCCGATCCAGAAAAAAAGTCAAATACTTCCCGGCCAATGCCTCACCTGTATCAGTCATCGTGCCCTGCTCATCTGCATAGCTCATACCAGCTCTCCTTGTAAGCTTGCGGATGCAGTCCGCTTTTCCAGTGAACCCGAAAGGGACTGCATCCCGCATCCGTGTCTGTTCATTTTTTTCTTTTAAAAATCCTGAAAATCGTTTCCATCCAGAGGAATCATCTTCTCGGGGGTTCTGCTAGAATTCGAATCCTGCTGCCGTGATTGGACGGACCTGTTGCTTTGGGGCCGGGCTGGGACCTGCTGTTTGCTGCTTGAATGTTGGCTGCCGGTCCGAGCAGCGGTCTCTGTCCTGACCTGTTTGTTCCCCTGTGCTGCCCCGTTTTGTGATCCACCTACCACGACCATGAGCGCCGAGACCATGCCGTTCAGCTCCTGGGCCTGGGCCGAGAGCTCCTCCGAGGCGCTGGCCGATTCTTCCGAGTCGGCCGCGTTCTGCTGGACCACCTTATCCATCTCCGCCACAGCCGTGTTGATCTGATCGATGCCCTGGGACTGCTCTTTGGAAGCCGCAGCGATTTCCGAGACCAGGGTGTTCACTTTTTCAGAACTCTGCTTGATGGATTCCAACTGCCCGGCTACCTCATCGGCAACACTGACCCCATGGCCGGCATTTTCCTGGGATTTTTCGATGAGCTGCGAGGTATTCTGGGCCGCCTCTGCGCTCCGCTGCGCCAGATTGCGCACCTCCTCGGCCACCACGGCAAAGCCCTTGCCGGCCTCTCCGGCCCGGGCCGCCTCCACCGCCGCGTTCAGCGCCAGGAGGTTGGTCTGAAAGGCGATCTCATCGATGGTCTTGATGATCTTGGAAGTCTCGTTGGACGATTCCTTGATCTCGTTGATGGCCGTATTCATGCGCTGCATGGCCTCCACCCCGCTG
>JAABTT010000125.1 GCA_011389765.1 Desulfohalobiaceae bacterium S24
TTTTACTCAGGTTAAAAAGTTAATCTCCTCAATATATTGAGTAAATGTCAATCGATAATACAGATCCTCTCGAAAGACACCCTGTTGGACCAGTGCCGCTAAGTCCTTGTTGGTAGCGGTGAAGCGTAAAAAACTTTCTCAGAATGCCTTATGGTTTATAATCAGACACTTGCCGTAGTCCGACCCCAGCAGCACCCAACACCACTTTCTTGTCTTGTATAGCAGAGTCTGCTAAAGTTACTTAGTGTTTGGCAGGAAACTCACCCATCTACTTCGTCACTGCAAAATTTTGAAATCCTCATGTATTGGAATACACTGCGGTTTCAAAATTTTTTGTACCTTGTATCTGCGCAAAATTACGACCAAACAAGAGTTTTCGTTTAGGCTCTACCTATTTTATTTTAATAATGAATACCTCGTCTGAACAGACCCAAATCCTCGAAGAAGGCCAAATTGTTGGCGGGAAATGGAAAATCTTAAGCTTTATTGCCAGAGGCGGCAAAGGCGAAGTCTACCAGGCCCGGCAGCTCAACCTGGACCGGCTCGTTGCGGTCAAGGTCATGTCCCGGGAGTTTTTGGACACTCTGAAAGGACGGGAGGAAGAATACGAATCCGAGCTGCAGCGTTTTCGGCGGGAAGTCCAGGTCATGGCCAGGATTCGACATTCCAATGTGCTCCAGGTCTATGATTTCGATCAGGTCCAAGTGAATGGCAATTCCCTGGATTACATCGTCATGGAGTACGTTCCTGGTCCGACCTTACGGCAGACCATGTCTCCTGAGGGATTTAAGCAGGACGAACGGGCTGTTGTCGGTTGGCTCACCAAATATTTCTTTCCGGTTCTGCACGGGATGGAGGCTATCCATGCTCTGGGGGTCGTACACAGGGACATGAAGCCTGAGAATGTCCTCATTGACGAGGAGATTCCCAAGATTGCCGATTTCGGTCTGGCCGGCGGGCACCAGCTCGACGACATCACCCGCAGCTATCACATCATTGGAACGCCTCCCTATATGCCTGAAGAGCAGTTTCTTGACCTGGCGACAACAGACGCCGGAACAGATGTCTATTCCCTGGGCAAGATCCTGTACGAAGCCATTGAAGGCAAAATGACCCAGGAGCGGAACAAACCTTTTGAAACCGTTCACTTGAGTTCCCCGTCAATCAGGATGCTCCTGCAACTGGACAAGGTCATTCGAAATGCAACGGCCAAGGACCGAAATCAAAGAACATCTTCGGTCAAGATTTTCCGAAAAGAGCTGGAGGATATCATCCAGGAATCCGCCTATGCTGAGACCGTATCCACGACCAAAAAACACAAGAAACAAATCCTGCTCATCAGTGGAATCGGCACTGCTTTACTTCTTCTGCTTGGTGCGGTCTTCGGGGTCCTCCTCATCACTATGGAGTCTGATCAGACACATGATGTAAAAAATGCACAAAGTGCTGTTTTTGAAACAGATACGTTCGACTTTGGTTTTGAAACCACAACTCCCACGCAACTCCCTGATGCAGCCAAGGATGCACCGCGTCCGGAAAAAATCCTGGGAAGCGACGGCATGACCCTGCGACTGGTTCCTGGTGGCAAAGCCAAGGTTGTCATAGATCAGCCGGACCAACCGGACAGGGAGCATCTTGAGCTGACTGAATCCGTTTTGCCCTTTTATATGGACGAAAGCAAAATCACCAACCATCTCTATGTTGAATTTCTCCAAAATGTCCAAGGCTTGGTCATCAAGGACAAGACTGTCCAGAGAAACGGGCAGATCTGGCTCCTCCTGGGTGAGGTCCAGGAGGGCTATGAACCCCTTGTATACAAGGATGGAAAGACCAGGATCAAGCCAGGCGCAGCCTCAAACCCTGTTGTCCGGGTCACCCCTGCTGGAGCCATGGCCTATGCCAGGTTTTATGGGCGGACTTTGCCGACCATGGCTCAATGGCGGCGGGCAATACAGGCTGGGGGGAGTACTTCTCCATCAGAAGTTTCGGCTGAAGAAAGTGCGGATTCGGGCATGATGATGCACCAATCAAGTCAAAATCAAAGCAGCGAACAAAAAGTCACAGAGCGCCTGCGCATCAGAAACGTTTCCGCGTTTGAGAGCAACCAGCTCGGCGTTTTCGGGCTTGGCCGGAACGTGAATGAATGGACCATCTACAAGCCTGCCGATCAACAGATCGAATTCCACATCCATGGAGGTCTCGGAGAGCTTGGACTCGAGGAATCCTATCTGCAGCGCCAGCCATGGGAAGCATTTGCCAGGGTAGGCTTCAGGACCGTGATCAATGTGCCGGCAAAGGAGCAGTGACATGCGATTATGGGGAGACCGCCTCTGGGCACAGTCCCATACCGGTCACAAGCGAAAAACCAATCAGGACCGCTTTCTTGTCCGCGAGGTAAAACACGGTCAAAGAGTTCTGCTGGCAGTGGCCGACGGCATGGGCGGTGAATCCGGCGGGGACCTAGCCGCACAAATGGTTATCGATTTTCTTGATACAGTTCCGATTGGTCCTGGAGAGTTTGAACTCCACCTGAAGCAAATTCTTACCGAGACGGACGAGAAAATCAAGCAACGGGCCAGGGAGAACCCCGATCTTGAAGGCATGGGATCCACTGCCACAGTGGTCGTGGTCAGCCAGAACACTGCATATTGGTCACATGTGGGCGACAGCAGGCTCTATCATTTTCACGCCAATTCTCTCAAACAGGTCACCACCGATCACACCTTTGTACAGGATCTGGTTGCAGACGGCACCCTGAGCCAGGAGGAAGCAGACCGGCACCCCATGCGGAACGTGCTTGATCAGTGTGTGGGCTGTGGCGGCCTGAATGTAGATAGCGGCAGGTTCAGGGTCGTGGCCGGGGACAGGCTTCTGCTGTGCTCTGATGGCTTGACCAAACACGTATCAGATGACTCCATCAAGGCTGCCCTTATAGAGGGCAATGCCCGTCAGGCTGTCGAAGAATTGCTGGACCAGGCCCTTTATGCAGGGGGTAAAGACAATGTCACCGTCGTCGCTCTAGACATTCCGCAGTCTGGAACCAGAGCCTGGTTCCAGACTGCGCAGATGGACGATTCAAGCAATGGCAATCAGTAGGCCCTCCTCATCCACCCGGAACGCTTGTCGATGATCAGTTTTTCCACCAGAGAATCGTCTTTGGTTACAATGGAGGCAATAAAGGCATTGTCCTCTTCGACCACTTCCCCGATTTTCAGGTTGGGATTTCCGACCACGTAGTTCTCGGCCAGATCCCTTGCTGAACTCTTACCCAGGGGCTCCATCTGTTCCTGCCCGCCATAGGGTCCGGATTGTCCCCGGCCCCATCCGTCATGCATCATGCCGGGTCCCATGCCGGAGCCTTGACCACCCCAGCCGCGCATCATGCCAGGTCCCATGCCGGAGCCTTGACCACCCCAGCCGCGCATCATACCAGGCCCCATGCCATAGCCGGGTCCGCCCCTGCCAGACATCATGCCAGGTCCCATGCCTGAGCCCTGTCCGCCCCAGCCGCGCATCATGCCGGGACCCATGCCGGAGCCCCGGCCGGAACTTCCACCGCACCAGGGGCAGAACCAGCCCTGTCCCTGGAGGCCAGAGTCGCGGCCGTAGTTTTGACCGTAATCCTGTCCCTGCTGTTGCTGGGCCAAAGCCAGACCGCTGCCTGCCCAGACAAGGGCCAATACCGCCACTAGAAAAAACGTGCGTTTCATAAAAAATCTCCTTTGAGCTTGGTTAAATAGTTTTTGTTGTGATCTTATTCGTTGATTTCCTGCTTCATGCGCTTGAATTCCTCTTTGCTCAGCTCCCCCCTGGCGTAGCGCTTCTTGAGGACATCCAGGGCCGTTTCTTGCTTGAGGCCCTGGCTCTCGGACCCTTTCCCGGTCTTTTTGGCGAACATGACGAGCGCCAGAATGACCAAGATTAGAATGATCCAGAAGAACATACCCCCAAAGGGCATCATGTGTCCCCAATTGTTCCAAAAACCATTTACGCATCCATAATCTCCGTATTGAGCAGCCGAAGCAAAGTCGGCCGAGAATGGATTGAACATATCAAGCATGTAATGACTCCTTCCCTCACAAAAGTTCAAATATTGATGACAGACCGAAATCCTACATATTTACTAGAGTAACCATGGATGTTCAAAAAGCAATGGATTATTCGAAAGGTCCGACCGTTGATGGTGGGCTGCATGTGCCGCATCTCCAGTAAAAACCGCTTGGGGTGTTCTGCATTCACCGCATCCTTCGGAACCAGC
>JAABTT010000126.1 GCA_011389765.1 Desulfohalobiaceae bacterium S24
CTTTGTTGCTGCAAGCATTTGAAATCCTCATGTATTGGCATACACTGCGGTTTCAAATGCTTTTGCGCCTCGGATCCGGGCACGTTTCCGTCCAATCACGGTTTGCGGTCGCGCGTATTGGTCCCGAAAGGGGACGATTCCGTCATTCCGGCGGAATGACGGAAAGGAGAGTGGATTCCGGCCTCCGCCGGAATGACGGAAAGGGGACTGGATTCCGGCCTCCGCCGGAATGACGGAGGAGGTGACCCAAAGACATAATGGTTGATCAAACTGCCAGTCGTTGTTTTAAGTGAACAGCATAACAGTTCATTTGAAACCTCATGTAGTTAAATATACTGATCCAATTTTGGTTTTTGAAACAAAGACTGATTGTCCTTTGATTTCAACGGCAGAATCCTGAAAAAGGTACCTTGGAGCAGTATACATGAGGTTTCAAATTTTTCGATCGGCCGTGTGCTAACTGATCATGCCGCGGCTTCCTGTTCCTGGTCCTCGGCCTTGACCAGGGGCCAGAGTTCATCCACGTGCTCCACGGTCTTCAGCTTGAGATTCCGCCGCAAGTCGGCCGGGATCTCCTTGAAGTCCTTGTAATTCTGGGCCGGAAGGATCACGGTCTTGACCCCGGCGGTGGCCGCGGCCAAGATCTTTTCCTTGATGCCGCCCACGGGCAGAATGCGGCCGCGCAGGGTGATTTCCCCGGTCATGGCCACATCGTTGCGCAGGGGCTGGTTGGTCAGGGCCGAGAGCAGGGCCATGATCAGGGTCACCCCGGCGGAAGGTCCGTCCTTGGGCGTGGCTCCGGCCGGGACATGGATGTGGATGTCCCGCTTTTCAATGAAATCCGGGGACAGGTTGAGTTTTTTGGCCCGGCTCCTGGCGTAGCTCAGGGCGGCCTGCCCGCTTTCCTTCATCACCTCGCCGAGTTGACCGGTCAGGGTCAGCTTGCCTTTCCCGGGCATGGTGGTCACTTCCACATGCAGGATCTCCCCGCCGGCCGCGGTCCAGGCCAGCCCCAGGGCCACGCCTGGAGTCAGGACCTTTTCCCGTTCTTCTTCCAGGTATCTGGGAACGCCTAAGTATTTGTGGATATTGCTGGGAATGATCCGGTAGGACCGGGTGGAGCCCTCGGCGATCTTCCTGGCGATCTTCCGGCAGACGGAGCCGACCTCCCGCTCCAGATTGCGCAGTCCGGCCTCCCGGGTGTATTCCCGGATCATCTTGGACAGGGTGTTGGAGCTGAAGGAGATGTATTCGGGCTTGAGCCCGTTTTCCCTGACCTGCCTGGGAATGATGTACTGTTCCGCGATCTTGATCTTTTCCTGCTCGGTGTAGCCCGGAATCCGGATGATTTCCATCCGGTCCTGCAGGGCTGGAGGGATGGTGTCCAGGATATTGGCCGTGCAGATGAACATGGTCTTGGACAGGTCAAAAGGCACGTTCAAATAATGGTCGGTGAAGGAGTTGTTCTGTTCCGGATCGAGCACTTCCAGAAGGGCCGAGGAGGGATCCCCCCGAAAATCGGCTCCGACCTTGTCGATTTCATCGAGCATGAAGACCGGATTCCTGGTGCCGGCCTCCTTGATGCCCTGGATGATCCGGCCGGGCATGGACCCGATATAGGTCCGGCGGTGCCCCCGGATCTCGGCTTCATCTCGCATCCCGCCCAGGGACATGCGCACGAATTTACGGTTCAGACTGCGGGCGATGGATTGGCCCAGGGAGGTCTTGCCCACCCCGGGAGGCCCCACAAAGCAGAGGATCGGTCCCTTCATCTTGGGGTTGAGCTTGCGCACGCTCAAATACTCGATAATCCGCTCCTTGACCTTTTGCAGGTCGTAATGATCCGCGTTCAGGATTTCTTCCACCTGCTTGATCTCCAGGCGGTCTTTGGAGCTCTTTTTCCAGGGCAGCTCGGTCAGCCATTCCAGATAGGTGCGCACGACTGTGGCCTCGGATGAATCCGGGTGCATGTTTTCCAGCCGTTTGAACTGTTTCTGGGCCTCTTTTTTGACTTCCTTGGGCATGCCGGCTTTCTGGATCGCTTTGTGGAGTTCGTCAAACTCTTCGTCGCCCTCTTCATCCTCCCCGAGCTCCGAGCGGATGGCCTTGAGCTGCTCCCTGAGGAAGAATTCCTTCTGGGCTTTGTCCATGCCTTCCTTGGCCATGCTCTGGATCTTGCTCTGCAGGGTGGCGACCTCCACCTCCTTGAGGAGCTGCTTGTTGACCAGTTTCAGGCGTTCCATGGGCTCCCGGCATTCCAGGATGGCCTGGGCCATGGCCGTGGGCATCCGCAGATTGGAGGCGATGAGATCGGCCAGGCGTCCGGGCTCTTCCACGCTGTTCAAGACCGATACGATTTCCGAAGGATCCATCCCGCGCAGGGAGATGATCTTTTCGCTCTGTTCCCGGGCGGTGCGCATCTGGGCTTCGGCATCGGCGTCGATATTGGTATGTTCGATTTCCTCAATGATTTCAATATCCACCAGGCTATAGGGCTCCTCCTGGACCACGGACTTGATTCTCGCCCGGGAAAGGCCCTGCACCAGGACTTTGAGCCGGCCGTCAGGCATTTTCAGCATACGCATGACCATGCCCACGGTCCCCACCTGATAGATGTCATCCAGGCCCGGATCTTCGTTTTTTTCGTCTTTCTGGGTGTTGATGAGCAGGTAGCGTTTGTCGTTGAGGGCCGCTTCTACCGCCTTGATGGATTTGTCCCGCCCCACAAACAGGGGCAGAATCATGTAATTGAAAACCACGATGTCCCGGACCGCCAAAAGAGGCATTTGACTCGGAATTTCAGCCTGGGCGTTCTCCTGCTGCTCCCCGCCCTCCTTGATCGTGGCCTCCAGGATCCGGGTCTCCGTGGGCGTGCTGTCCACCCCGTTTTCCTGTTCTTGGGATCTGTTGGTCTTGTGATCATCATTCATATATTATCTCCTGAAATTTCAGAGTTCCTTTTGTCTTGTTAATCCGAGTTTGCTTATATATAAATCGGATTTTGTCAGGGGCAACCCCCTGTCAGCGATTTCTGGGCGAGTCATTCAATTATGGCGATTCACGGGGGATCGATGACGGCAGTTTGCCGGGGAAGGACAGTTTTATTCTTTGATCACTCAGCCAGCAACCCGTTCTCCTGAAAGCTGTACCAGGAGTCTTCAGCGACAATGATGTGGTCCAGGACCCGGATGCCGAGACCGGCGGCACTTTTCCGGATCTCCCGGGTCACTTCGCGGTCCTGTAGGGACGGGGCGGGATCGCCGCCCGGATGGTTGTGGACCAGGATCAGCCCGGAGGCCTTGTGTTCCAGTGCCAGTCCGATGATTTCCCTGGGGTAGACCGCGCTTTGGTCCACCGTGCCCTGAGCCGCTTTGTTGAAAGACAGCAGACGATTCTTGTTGTCCACCAGGGCCGCCCAGAAGCTTTCCCGGGAATCCCGGCCCAGCCGGGCTCTGGCTGTTTCCACGATATCAAGGGGCGAGTTGATGCGGGTTCGCTCCGGCAGGGTATCCCGGCAGAGCCTGGCCCAGAATTCCTGCCAGACTCGCCAGAAGGTCTCCAGACCGGGGCCAAAGCCTTGAATCTCCCGGAGTTCATGGGGCTTGGCTCCGAAAACTCCCCCCAGGGACCCGAAGCGATCCAGCAGGGCCTTGGCCAGGGGTTTGGTGTCTTTTCTGGGCAAAGCATAGCCCAGGAGCAACTCCAGCAGTTCATAATTTTCAAGCAGACCGGCGTCCTGGAGAAAGCGATCCTTGAGCCGCCGGCGATGTCCCAGGTAATGCGGTTTGTCAGACATAGAGCCCTCTGTGTCGCTAAATCGTTTTGTTGGTATACTGCTCCAACTTACCTTTTTCAGGATTCTGTCCTTGAAATCAAAGGGCAATCAGTCTTTGTTTCAAAATCCAAAATTGAATCATTATATCATCCAAATCGAAATCGAAATCGAAATCGAAGTCGAAATCCAAATCGAAATCGAAGTCGAAATCGAAATCGAAAGGCACGAAAGTTTTATTTTGCGTGTCCAAATACCATGTCACCTCGATTCCGATAGCGATACCGATAGCGATCCCGATACCGATTTGGATTTCGATTTCGATTGGAAAAAACAAAAAGAGAAATTAGAAATTCGAAATTGGAAATTGGCAAGAAAAGAATGCAGAAAAGCAGAGTGTTCTATAACGCCTCATCAAATTTCCAATTTCTAATTTCTAATTTCCAGTCTCTTTCACAAAAACTTCAACTACTTCG
>JAABTT010000127.1 GCA_011389765.1 Desulfohalobiaceae bacterium S24
ACCCTCAACTAATCGAGGACGATGTATTCCGAATCATTGTTAAGGTTCCTGAATTCGGAGCGGTTGAAAAACGATCTGAACAGAAAGACACCGGACAAGTCACCGGACAAGTCACCGGGGAAGTCACCGGGGAAGTCACCGGGGAAGTCCGAAGACTGGTTCAAAGCATCAGGGGAGAAATGTCCAGGGCAGAAATTCAACGGGAAATGAAGCTTAAACATGAAGATTACTTCCGAGAAGCGTACCTCATGCCTGCATTGAACTCGGGTTTAATCGAAATGACCATCCCTGAAAAGCCGCGAAGTAGTAAGCAGAAATATAGACTGACTTCAAAGGGTTTAGAATATATTGATAAATTAGAAAAAAGCATTTAAAAACCTGCTTCCGACTCACAGCATATGGCTAAACGCTAACCGCTAATGGCAGGCCCATATTTTCCTGAACCAGGAAGCAATCATGCAGCGAATCGACCGGCTCAATATCTGGAAGCAGGGCGGCCGGCGGGCTCATGGCGGCGGCGAAAAGATTTTTTGCAGCCGCATCCTCTATGCCCTGGGCCGCTGCCTGCGCGGAGAATACCGCCTCATGCCCTATGCCGAGGTGGACCGGTTATGTAAATTGGCATGTTCGGGAGGTCTTCAAGGGATACTCCAGATTCAGCGAATAATGGGATTCCTGCGCCTATCCGGATTTCTTTCATCCACGAAGTTACACGAATTTCCACGAAGTAATTCATGATTTCACGGCTGCCTGAAAGAAAAGATCATCCAGCCGTGAACTGCAGCGCCTGCTGGCGGAGCCTTTTGTCTGCCGGTTTTCCTTCCCGGCAGACAAAACTCGCTTTCCTTCGTGGTTCTTTGTGAGCCTTCGTGGACAAAAGGAGTCTTTTTCAGGGTTCGCCTCTCATGAATAAACACATCCACGTCACCTGCGCCATCATCGAACGAGACAGCCTGGTCCTGGCAGCCAAGCGCGGAGCAGCCATGAAGATGCCCCACAAATGGGAATTTCCAGGAGGGAAGATCCAACCGGGTGAGAATCCGGAGTCATGTCTGCAGCGGGAAATCCTGGAAGAACTGGATGTGAATGAAAATATTTGCACATTCATTGGATTGTAAAATACAGCCGCTTGAGGTATCACAAGACAGGATTGATGCGCTGGTCAATGAACAGACATCCGGTCCTGTGAAATCAGCCTTGCAGAGCCTGCTGGAAGCCCCGGATACTGCCGCCGGGAAAAAGAATAAACGCTGATTTTCGGAGTACGACCATGAACAGGTTAACCCAGCTTCAACTCACGGGATTCAAGAGCATCAAGGACTTGCAGTATCTGCAGCTTGGTCAGGTCAATGTACTCATCGGATCCAATGGGGCGGGCAAATCCAACTTGATTTCATTTTTCCGGTTGCTGTCCTGGATGTTGAGCGGCACGGGCAATCTGCAAATGCATATTGCAAAATACGGCGGCGGCAGCAGTGTTCTGTTTGAAGGCTCATTGGTGACCACGGGAATCAAGGCAGACCTGACCTTTGAATCCCAGGCCGGGATCAATGAATATGCCTTTGAGCTCGTGCATGCGGCCAAGGACGTCCTGGTCTTTACAGACGAATGCTATCGGTTTTCCAGGCAAGATCTCGGGGGGAGGGCTGACTGGTCGCATCTGGGATCAGGACACAAGGAAGCAGCTCTTCTGGAACGGGAAGACCCGACCGCCAGAGTGATCCTCTCCATGCTCAGAGGCTGTGTGGTCTATCAGTTCCACAACACCTCGGAAAACGCCCGCATCAGACAGTACTGGAACGTGGACGACAACAAGTTCCTCAAGGAGGACGGGGCCAATCTGGCCCCCTTTCTCCTGCACCTGCAGGAACACAAGCCTGCCTATTACCGGCGCATCGTGGAGACCATCAAAGACATTGTCCCGTTTTTTGACGACTTTGTTCTGGAGCCGGACCATCATAAGCTGCTCTTGCAGTGGAAGGAAAAGGGAAGCGACATCGTCTTTGGCCCGCATCAGGCCTCGGACGGCACCCTGCGCATCATGGCCCTGGCCAGCCTCCTCCTGCAGCCCGAGGGCAACCTGCCGTCTTTGATCATCATCGACGAACCCGAACTGGGGCTGCATCCCTATGCCATCACTGTCATCGCCGGTCTTCTGAAGAGCGTTTCATTCCAGGCCCAGGTCCTTTTGGCCACGCAATCCACTGCCTTTGTCGATCAGTTCGAGCCCGAAGACATCCTGGTGGTCGAACGAAGAGACAGGGAAAGCCTGTTCAAGCGCCTTGATGCCGAAGCCCTCCAGGAATGGCTCGAAGAATATTCCATCTCGGAGCTCTGGGAAAAAAACGTGCTTGGCGGGAGGCCCTGAAGATGATTCGCTTGCACATGGTGGTGGAAGGTCAGACAGAGGAGGCCTTTGTCAAACGGGTTCTGCGTGACCACTTGGGGGCATGGGATATCGTCACTGACGTTCGCTGCGTGCAGACAGGCAGAAAACGGGGCAAGACCTACCGAGGCGGGGTCCGTTCCTATACCCAAGTGAGAAACGATCTTTTTCGCTTTCGTTGATCCTGCGAAGCTCGGCTTGGAATTCATCGGACGGGAAAAGCCCATTGCCAATTTGACCAGGCTCAGAGACCAATTCCAAAGCCCGGAAGACATTGATGACGGTGCAGAAACTGCGCCTTCCAAGCGCATTATCGCTGAACTTCCAGAGTATGCCGGCCGCAAGGTTCAGGCCGGACCCAGGATAGCCCAGGCCATTGGTCTGGAGACTTTGCGAGAGCATTGCAGACATTTTCAGAGTTGGCTGCTCCAACTCGAACAGCTATCAGGATAAGCCCGGTTAATATTATGCCAATTAACTGGGTCTTCCATTTCACCGGACGCATCTGCAAAAAGTCTTCAGTCAACGCTTCAAGTGATGTATTCTTCTTGTAATTCTTTGAATTTACTGACCTCTGACCACTGGCCTCTGACCACTGGCGGCGGCGAAAAGATTTTTTGCAGCCGCACCCTCTATGCCCTGGGCCGCTGCCTGCGCGGAGAAGACCGGCTCATGCTCTATGCCAAGGTGGATTCTGAGCTCGGGAAATTGTTGAACGGGTTCAGTCCATCTCGTTCTCTTCGCAGGTATTTGTACAATGTTTGATTTTTGAGGCCATTGCGTCCAGGCAAAGATAATGAATCACGAGCATCGGCTAATTACACTGATCAAGAGCGGCGAAGGACCGAGTCTGGAGTTCAAAAGGTGCCGCAATAAGCTGAGCCAGGAAGCCTATCAAACGATCTGCGCTTTTTTGAATCGATTTGGGGGTACGCTCCTTCTGGGAGTCGACGATTCAGGCCAGGTAACAGGCATAGAACCCGAAGCCGTGGTTCAGATAAAAAAAGATTTCGTGAACACCATCAACAATCCGCAGAAGATCCATCCTCCGGCCTATCTCTCTGTAGAAGAAGTCCAGATTCAGGACCAGATTGTCCTGCAGGTCTATGTTCCGGAAAGTTCCCAGGTTCATCGCTGCAGCGGGCGCATCTATGACCGCAATGAAGACGGGGATTTCGACATCACCGACAATACCCGACTTGTGGCGGAGCTTTACCAGCGCAAGCAGGCCACCTATTCTGAAAACAAGGTTTACCCGTATGCCGGCCTGGAGGATCTCCGTCCAGAGCTGATTGACAAGTGCCGCCGCCTGGCGGGAGTCTGGCGCGAGGGACATCCCTGGCTGGACATGGATGACATGGAATTGATTCAAAGTGCTCAGCTTTACCAGAAAGATCCAGAGACCGGAAAAAGCGGGGTTACCCTGGCCGGCATTCTGCTCCTTGGAAATGACCGGGTTATCCTTTCAGCCGTTCCTCATCACCGCACAGATCTCATTTCCCAAGAATCCGGTCGTCGGTGCTTTTTTCCGGGAAATCCACCGGGCGGACGAACTGGGCTCCGGCATGCGCAACATGATGAAGTACGGCCAAGCCTATGGAGGGGATGACCCTCAACTAATCGAGGACGATGTATTCCGAATCATTGTTAAGGTTCCTGAATTCGGAGCGGTTGAAAAACGATCTGAACAGAAAGACACCGGACAAG
>JAABTT010000013.1 GCA_011389765.1 Desulfohalobiaceae bacterium S24
AAACAAAGACAAGCAAAAATTTTAAATATAAAAAAAATTATGTTTTAATTCTTCCTCTTGCATTTCGAATATTGTATTTTTGGTATTCGAATTTGTTTCGAATTTCGAATTTCAAATTTCGAAGTGAACCTGGAACCTTTGGGTTGCGGGCGGAGCCAGCTTTGGCATTGTTATGTCACTGTATTTATGAATACGGTATACTACGCCGGCATGGGGATGGCGTAGGGGCCTTCCTGGATAAAGGCCATGCGGGGACTGCGCCCTTGGAAGCGCGGATGATGGGCTGCATAGATCACCGCGTTCTGAAGCATGGCTGCGGCCCTGGCCTTTTCCTGTTCAAAGGGCTGTTCTGGATCGAGGAATTCCCAGCCGCAGACCCCGGGAATGATTTTGTACTCAGTTTCCGGGATCTGGGTGGCGCAGTAGATCAGCCCGTCGTCGCCGACCTTGCGCAACGGCTTGCCCCACATCTCCGGCTCCCACTGGTCCTTGGTAAACTTCCAGTCCGGGTGCTTGAGCATGGAGATATAGCCGTCCGGTCCCAGGATTTTGAAGAGATGGAGCAGGGTCTTGTATTCCCGGGATCCGATGGGTTCCTGATCCACATTATTGGCAAAAAGCACGATGAGCCCCTGGTCTTTGACCGCGGGCATGGCGTTCACCGCGGCCTTGACGCTCTGGTAGTGATCCCGGCCAACATACCCGGCGTGGGTCACAACCAGATCGTAGGGTTCGTGAATGGGGATGCTCACAAAGTCCTTCATGGCCTCGTAAGCGGCCAGGTGGGCCGCTTCCAGGTCTCCGGCAAATACGCCGGTGATGCACAGGGCATTGTCCAGGGTGGTGCTGATCATGAAATCCACCCCTACGGTGCGGGCCACTTCCAGGGCCTCTTCGTGGCAGGGATTGCCCTCAAGGACAAGGTTGGTGGCTTTGGGGTGCTCCAGAAAATCCACACTGTGGAATTTCTGAATAGTGGTGGTATTCACCAGGGCCGGACAAACCGCTTTCCGGCCTCCGGAGACCCCGGTCATGAAATGGCTCTCCACCAGGCCGGTGATGATCTTGACATCGGAGCGGTAGAATATTGTATTCAGATAAACTTCGGTCCCCCGACTGGTTTCGGCGGCCAGGACCATGCTCGAGAGATCTTCGCAGTCATGGTCCACAATGCGATAGCGCTCCACGATGTCTTGGCCGTACATGGCCAGGCGTTCTTCAGGCGTGCTGGGGCGATGCATACCGTTGCCGATGACCAGAACGATGTTCTCCCGCCGGATGCCGGCATTTTCCAGGATTTTTACCAGAGGCGGCAGGATGCCGCTTTGTCCTTTATAGGGCACCGGGCGGGTGATATCCGAGACCGTGATGCAGACGGTGACCTCCTCTACAGGCTTGCCTTTGTCCTTGATGATGTCCGGAAGGGTCTTCGAATTTAGGGGACTGTTCAGGGCCTTGGCTATCTCATCCTGTGAATGGGTCAGGCAGGGCATGGCGCGCATTTGCAGGGTCTCGCAGGAGGGCGGCACCCGAATCTCGAGAACATCTTCGGCGTATTCAACCCGGACCGGTTTCCAGTCCCGGGTGTCGGCTTGGCCCAGAATATCGGCTATTTCATGTTTCATGAAGGACTCCTCAGGTTTCAGCTTTGCCGGAGGTAAAGCTCGTATGAAACTTGATTTTTCTTTCTCCGTCACCCCGGCGTAGGCCGGGGTCCAGCTTTTTCAGACTGGATTCCGGCCTACGCCGGAATGACGGAGGTGGTGACCAAAAGTTTCTTTATTGATCAAACTGCTAGTCGTAGATTTCAAAATGTACAGCACAACAGCTCAGCCGTACATATCAATAAATATCAAATAATTATATATCAGCTTTGCCGCTGGCAAAGCTGATATCAGATATTGGTGAACCGGATGTAGGGGTTTGCGTCCTTGATGAGGCGCAGGGCTTTTTGCAGATCCTGGTTCTCGGCCTGATAAAACAGATAGCCCATCTCCCGTTCCAGCCTGAACTTGAGGAATCCCACTGGAAACTTCGGCCCCAGGGCTTTGGGAATGTCCTGGGCCTGGGCGGTGATGGTCCGCCGGTAACTGGTCATGCGCATGGTCCCGTCCCGCCAGACCTCCAATCGATAGGCGAAGGCCAGGGAGAAATACCACATGAAGACAAGAATAAACACGATCATGAACAAGCCGTACAGAGGCCCGAGGGCCATATGCTTAAAGATCAAGAGCAGGAAGATGATGCAGACAATGCTCCAAATCCCGACCAGAAAATAGAAGCCTTTGACCAGGAGTATCGGGGCTTCATAGACCTGATCCGGCGGTCCTTCGGGAATTTGAGGGGCCTGGGGTGAATGGTCCATAGGGTGTGAACTGATCTCCAGTTGAAGAGTTTTAAGCTGAGCGTTTGCGGAAAAAACTGTATCTGATTTCGGATCGGCCCGCAAGATAGTGTCAGGAGGGAAACAGGGATTGATCGGAGCATACGATAAAAGGAAAACGGGGCGGCATAAGCATGCCGCCCCGTCTGTTCGTTTCCTGTTGTGAGGCGAGTTTCGCTGTACTCTTTATCCGTAGACCAGCCTGGGCAGATACAGGCTGAGCTGCGGAAAGGCGATAGTCAAAAAGAGGCCGATGGCCTGAAGAACCATGAAGGGAAGGACCCCTTTGAAGATGGTTCCCATGGAGATCTCAGGCGGGGCCACGCTTTTCAGATAATACAGAGCATATCCAAAAGGCGGGCTGAGAAAGGAGATCTGCATGTTGACCATGTAGACCACCCCGAACCAGAGCCGAACGTCTCCGGAGCCGATTCCGGGCAGTCCCCAGAGCCCTTCCCAGGAAAGGGAGACCATCATGGGCACGAAGATCGGGACCGCCAGAAGCAGAATCCCGACCCAGTCCAGGAACATCCCCAGGATGATCAGGAGAATGTTGGTGATCAACAAAATGCCGTAAGGACCGAAGCCGGTGCCGATCATGGCCGCGGTCACGAACTCCTGACCCCCGTTGACGATGTAGAAGCCAACGAAGATGCTGGCCCCGAACATGATCCAGAGGACCATGGCAGAGGCCTTGAGGGTGGTGATGGCCGCCTGTTTGATGTTCAAGAGGGTCAGTTTTCGAGACAGGGCGCAGACAAAGAGGGCCCCGAAGGTGCCGATCCCCGCGGCTTCGACCGGAGTGGCCACGCCGGCGAAGATGACGCCCAGGACCAGGATGATGAGCATGATCGGGGCGATGATCCCCTGGAGCAGCAGGAGTTTTTCCTTGAAGCTGATCCGCTCTTCCTTGGGCAGGGGCGGGCCGAGTTTCGGGTTGATATAGCAGCGGATGGTGACGTAGGCGATGAACATACCGGACAGGATCAGGCCGGGAATGACCGCGCCGATGAACAGTTCACCCACCGACTGCTGGGCGACCACGGCGAAGAGAATGGCCAGGATCGAGGGGGGAATGAGGATGCCCAGGGTGCCGCCGGCGTTGATGGAGCCGCAGGCCAGTTTTTGATCATAGCCCCGCTTGAGCATGGCCGGCAGGGCGATGATGCCCATGGTCACCTCACAGGCCCCGATGACCCCGACCATGGCCGCCAGGATGGTGGAGGCGATGATCGAGGCCGTGGCCAGGCCGCCTTTCAGGCCGCCCAGGATCTTGTAGACCACATCGAAGAGCTGCTCGATCATTCCGGCCCGTTCCAGGACATTGGCCATGAAGATGAACAGGGGGATGGCCGAAAGCTGATAGTCGGTCATGAAGGGGAATATCCTGGAGGGCAGAATGTTGATCATGTCCATGTCACCGCAGAGAAAGAGAAAGACAACCCCCAGTCCGCCGGTGACAAAAGCCAGGGGGAGTCCCAGCATGAGCAGGAAGATCAGGGAACCAAACATAAGGAGTGTGAGTAAACCGATACCTATTTCGAGACCCATAGCTTACACCTTTGTTTCAGTTAAGAAGATTATGTCTTTGAACAGCCTGGTAAATCCCTGCAGGGTCAGTAAGAGCGCCCCCAGGGGGATGGTCAGCTTGATCGGCCAGTAGGCGATGGCCCACTCGGTGAAGGAGACTTCCCAGATTTGGACGGAGTCCATAAAAAAGGTCCAACCGGACCAGAGGATGGCCAGGGTAAAAATAAAGAAAAAGACAGAGGTCAAGATGTCCACCAGGGCTTTCATGCGATCGGAAAAATAGTTGTAGATGATATCCACGTGGACATGGCCCCCTTCCCGGAGGGTATAGCCGGCGGCCAGCATGTACTGCATGCCAAACATCAGAAACATGCCTTCATGGGCCCAGTTGGTGGGGGAATTGAAAAAATAGCGGGCAACGACCTCATAGTAGTAGACAAAGACCGCGATGATCGACCAGTAACAGATGAATTCGCCGACAAAGCCGTTGAGCTTGTCGATCCAGTCCAGCCAGGGGCGGTGCACTTGGGCGGCCGGGCTGTAATCGCCGGTTTTTTCTTCCGGAAATTGATACTGCTGTTCTTTCTTCTCGACACTACTCTCGTAATCGGCCCGCCTGCGTATAAGCCCCGGGAGCAAAAAGGCGTCGATGATAAGGAGCAGTCCGATAATCATGGCCAGTATTCGGGCAACCCAATTCCATTTGTTGAGCTGGGCCGTCGTGGCGGCCAGCTCCTGTTTGACGCTTCCCAGGGTCTGCCGGGCCTCTTCCAGGTTTTGCCGGGCCGATTCCAGGGCTTCCTGGTCTCTGGCTGTTTCGCCTTCGGCCGGCTTTTCGAGATCGAACTTGGTCTGGGCCCGCTCCAGTTTGAACTCGACAATGCTCATTTCGTTCATGGCCCCGGAGTGCACGTTGACGGCTTCCTTGACCTGGGCGTTGGCGAAGAGGACGGCCACGAGCAGGGGGAGGTAGATCAAGACCCCCTTGTTTTTGAGATAGAGGCGGTGCAGCCCGGCGATTCCCCCGAAAAACCAGAACATATAGGCTATTCCGTACGAAAGCTCCCCCTCTTTGACTTTGCCCTTTTGTCGACGGATCACAAACATGCACAAGAGCGGGATGACTATGAGAGACATCCAGTAGAACCAGTGGGGTAAAAAGAAAGTGAGATCTGGCATGGTATTATCCTATTCCGGTAATAATGGGTGCTTGGACGAAAAGACAGCCTTTATCGCGTAAAATTCGGGGCCTGATATCTCGTGCACGATTTCAAAAATTTACGCCCCGGATGTTCGGACACCTGTCCGTCCAAGCACGGTTTTTGATCAGCCACTCATCAATACTGAGAGAGAACGATACATAGGGAAGGGAACAGGACAGACAGAGAACGCCGGCCGGCCTCCCCTGTCTGTCGATTTCCTGCGGCGTCAAAGTCTCCTTAGACGTCGTATTTGAGCTTTTGCCCTTTGACCATTTCCGGAGTCACATAGCCCAGGCTGCCGGACATCATGTAGTCCAGCTGGATCTTGAAGGCCCGGGCCGCACCTTCGCTCTTGTTGGCCCACTCGTACCACAAGGGCACGGCCAGTCGGGTGAAGGCGGCCACATCGTCCTGGCTCAGTCTGGTGACTATGGTCCCGGCTTCCTCAAACTTCTCCCAGGCCTTTTGGTCGGCGGCCTGGATCTTGGCGTGGTGCATGTCGGAGTAGACATGGGTTTCCATTTCCACAAACTGCTTCATCGAATCCGACAGGGCGTTCCAGGCGTCCATGCCCACGGTCAGATCCATAAGGTCCACGGGCTGGTAGATGGACAGAAAGCCGGGAGGTCCGGCGCTGATGAAGTCCGTGACCTGGTGGAAACCGAGGTCGTAGTTGACGGCCGGCCCGACATAGTCGGCCACGTCGATGGTGCCTTTGTCCAGGGCAGGGAAGATTTCGCTGCCGGGCAAAAGGGTGGTCTTGGCCCCGGCCTTGGCGAAGAGCTGAGCGACCATGCCGCCCGGGACCCGCATTTTCCTGCCCTTGAAGTCTTCGATGGAGCGGATCGGGACCTTGGAATGGATGATGTTCGCCCCGTGATGGACGGGTCCGACGTAGAACATGTCCTGTTTGGCGAAGAGTTCCCGGGCCAGCTCCAGGCCGCCCAGGCTGTAGTAGAAAACATCCCACTCGCTGGGGTTGCGCAGGCCCAGGGGATAGGAGGTCAGAAAGACCGAGGCGGGCATGCGGCCAGCCCAGTAAATGGTGAAGGGGTTCATGCCTTGAAGCACGCCGTTTTTCACGGCGTCAAAGAGCTGGAAGTCGCCGACAACCGCTTTGGCGCCGTAGGGTTCAAAGGCCAGCTCACCACCGGTCTTTTCGATGATGCTGTTGCACCAGTCTTCGAAGATTTTCAGACCGATCCCGCCCGGCCAGGAGGTCTGGATCTTCCAGGTGGTGGTCTGAGCCTTGGCGGTTTTAATGTTGAACAGGGAGACACCGGCAGCAGCAGCCCCGGCGGTCAAAGCGGAATTTTTTAGAAATTTTCTCCGGGACGTGGGTTGGGCTGCCTCTTTTTTGCTTGAGTTGTTGTCATTCGTCTTTTTACTCATAAAGCTCTCCTTGTTTTAACATTTACTGTTAAAAAAACATTGCCCTGAACCTGATTTTTGAGTTGACGCATAACCTCCTTCTGTTGGGATATTTATAAAAAAATATTTTTAGTAAGAATATCAACATCCTGCTTGAGATTTTTGTTCTCTCCAAAGAGAGATCGGCGATTTTCAGCGTGCAGGTCGAGCCAATTTACATACACCAATTAAATTGCAAGCATTAGGTAATATGGACTGACCATATATGAATCTATGCCACATGTCAATCCTTTTTTAGCTTTTCGGATAATTCAAGCGCAGGGTAGATTCCAGCGGAAAATATGGGGGGTGAGTGAACGGGCGCGCGAAGTGAAGGGGAGTGCTGGAATCAGATTCACGAAGATTGAGGCACCGACCCATGCTAGTTATAAGTTTGACCAAGTTTTTCATCGCTGTCAAGTGTAAATTGTGAGGAATTACCCTTGACAAAGCAGGCAAGGCTTGGCAAGCTTCAAAAAAAGTCAGTTGATAAGATGATCTTACCGAATGCCCGCGCTGAGCCTGCTTGTGTCGACTTGACAAGCAAGCGGCAAAAAATTATGGTCAGATCGTTCTACCATCTTACCGTCAGCGGTTTTTGTAAATATGTATCAGTTTCAGACAAGGAGGCAGGATGGCTAAATTCTTTGAATATCAGGGTAAGGAGCATTTTCAGAAGGGCGGCATTCCAATTCCGGAAGGGATGGTCGCCAATACGCCGCAGGAGGCGGAACAGGCCGCGGCCAAAATGGGCCGGCCCGTGGTGGTCAAGGCTCAAGTCTGGGCCGGGGGGCGTGGAAAGTCCGGTGCGGTCAAGTTCGCGGACACCCCGCAGGAAGCCGGACAGGCTGCTGTGGATATTCTGGGAATGCAGGTCAAGGGGCTTGAAGTCAAGCAGGTCCTGGTGGAGGAAAAACTGGATATTGTCCAGGAATTTTACGCCGGGGTGGTCATCAATTCGGCCCAGGATGTCCGGGGGCCGGTCTTGATGTTCAGCAGCGAAGGCGGGGTGGAGATCGAGTCCGTGCCTCGGGAGAAAATCGCCATGCTGAATGTGGACGTAATCAAAGGGCTCATGCCCTATGACACGCTGAACATGGCGGCTTCCATGGGGGTCAAGGGCAAGATCCTCCGTCAGGTAGCGGATATCGTGTACAAACTCTATCAGGTCTTCCGCAAGCTGGACTGCCGGACCTTGGAGATCAATCCCCTGGTTTTGACCAGAGACAACAAGGTTCTGGCCGCGGACTGCCGCATGGCGGTGGATGATCAGGCCCTGTTCAGGCATCCTGAGCTTGGAATCAAAATCGGTCGTGAATTTCTCAAAGAGCCCACTGAGTTTGATCTTATTGCCTGGTCTTTCGAAGAAAGCGATTTTCGGGGGACGAGCTACGTGGCTGAAATGGCCTCGTCCGAGGAAGTGGCCAATGGCGGTTATGTAGGATTTCACGGGATCGGAGGCGGCGCGGCCATGCTGGGGATGGACGCTGTGAATAAAGTGGATTTAAAGGTCGCCGATTTTGCGGATACCAGCGGCAACCCCACGGCTTCCAAGGTGTATCGGGTCGTTAAACTGATTATGGCCCAACCGGGCATCGAAGGGTATTTACTGGCTGGTTTCATGATGGCCAATCAGGAACAGTGGCATCACGCCCATGGCATCGTGAAGGCCCTGCGGGAGGAATTGCCCAAACGGCCGGGATTTCCAGCGGTCATTCTGCTCTGCGGCAACAAGGAAAAAGAGTCGCAGGCAATTCTCAAAGAAGGCTTGTCCGATCTCAACGCCCGGGTGGAGATTTACGATCGGGAGCATGTCTATGATTCGAGTTTTATCGGGGGCAGGCTGAAGGCCCTGGTCGAAGAGTACCGCAAAGAGCAGGCCGGCGCTTCGTCCCGGTGATGAAAGACGATTGAGCATTTAGGATTGCAAAATTTTGCAGTGCCCACGAAGAGATGGGTGCATTTCGTTTAGGCACGAGAATAACGTGAATTTAGGGAGTGTGAAGCATGGAATTCCAAGAAAGGACAATCACTATTCGTATTGATGACGCCAAGTGTGAGGCCTGCGCCTCAAAGGCCTGCATTGAGGCCTGTAAAACCTATAGCCGAGGCATTTTGACCCTCAAAGACGGGAAGCCTACGGTGGAAGGGACTCCTGAAGAACTTGCCCGGAAAGGGACTGAATGCCTGGCCTGCGAATATGAATGCTGGTTCAGGGGGAATTCAGCGATTAGCATCGAAGTGCCCGTCAAAGGGCTGGATGCGTATCGAAAAAAACACGGCACAGCGTGAATGAGGCGTTTTTTTAATTCTACGCAGTGAGGACTTTTCCTTCAATTCTTAGAGAAGCAGGGGGTTGATGTGTCTATATTACTCGATAAAAATACAACAGTCATCATTCAAGGCATGACCGGACGCGAAGGATCCTTGAGGACCGCTTTCATGAAAGATTACGGGACCAAAATCGTGGCCGGGGTGACCCCCGGACGAGGGGGTGAAGAAGTGCACGGCCTCCCGGTTTACGATACGGTCAAGCAGGTCATCGACGAGAGGGGACCGGTTGATGCCAGCGTGACTTTTATTCCCGGTCCGGCCCTGAAAAGCGCGGTGTACGAAGCCATAGACGCCGGGATCAAGTTCGTGGTCTCCCCGGTGGAGCGAATCCCGATTCATGACGTCATGGACATGGTCCAATATGCGCTCAAGAATGATGCCAAAATATTGGGACCGGGCAGTCTGGGCATGATCACGCCTGGACAGGCGGCCCTGGGTTGGCTTGGCGGCAGCGTGGACTGGGCCAATACGCTGTTCGACCCCGGTTCCGTCGGGGTTATCTCCCGAAGCGGGGGGCAGTCCGGGACGGTGCCCTGGGCCTTGAAAGTGTCCGATCTCGGGATCAGCACGGCTCTGCATATCGGAACCGAGCCGGTCTTAGGCCTGACCATGTCCGATGTCTTGAAGGAGTTTGAGGCGGACGAGCAAACCAAAGCAGTGGCCGTATTCGGTGAGATCGGAGGCAACCTCGAAGAAGAAGCGGCCGAGACCGTGGCCAGGGGGGAATTCAGCAAACCCTTGGTGGTGTTCATCGCCGGGGCCTGGGCTCCGGAGGGCATGCGCTTTTCCCATGCCAGCAGCATAGTCGAAGGCGGCAAAGGCACAGCTCAGGGCAAGATCAAGGCCTTGACCGAAGCCGGGGCTTATGTGGTTGACAACCCGGAAGAAATCGCACCCAAGATCAAAGAATTGATCCAGTAATCCGTTTATCGCCACCCGGACGGGCGGCAAAAACCGGATTTCGATAAGTCCCTTTTCCGAGGTTGAAGAGGGGAGAAGTCGACACCTCAAAAAAGTTGTATCGATTTCAATTTTTAATATAAATCATTTAATTATATCAGATTTACCAGAGGCAAATCTGATAAGGAGGAAAAAGCTATGCCGGTTATGCGATCAGTAATGTATTTGCCCAGTAATAGTGAGAAAATGATGAGCAAGGCTCCGAGTGTCAAAGCGGATATTTTAACCCTGGACCTTGAGGATTCCGTTCCCCCGGCGGAAAAACCCAAGGGCCGGGAAAAGATTCAGGAATATTTGAAGACGGAGCGGGCCAATCAGGCCTCGCGGCAGTTGTACGTCCGGATCAACAATTGGGAAACCCTGATGACCAATGACGATCTGGAAGCCATTGTCCATCCGGGACTTGACGGCGTCTGCCTGGCTAAATGCGGGGATGCCGACAATGTCCGGCGCCTGGATTGGAAATTGGAAGAGCTGGAGCAAAGACGGGGCATGGAAGTGGGCAGCGTGGCCATCCAGCTGCTCATTGAAACGGCCAAGGGCGTGATCAACGCCTATCCGGCTGCTTGCGAAAGCCCCCGCGTCAATTCGCTCATCTTCGGAGCGGTGGATTATACCAAGGATATGCGGGTGACCTTGACCTCCGAAGGCCAGGAACAGTTGTATGCCCGGTATTACACGGCAGTGGCCGCCCGGGCCGCCGGCTGCGTAGCCATTGACTGCCCCTTTGTCGCTTTCCAGGACATGGAAGCCTTTAAAACCAGCACCCTGGAAGGACGGCAGATGGGCTACGAGGGCCGGATGCTTATCCATCCCAGTCAGATCGAACCGTCCCATGAGCTCTATACCCCGAACCCCGAGGATGTGGAATGGGCCGAAGGCGTGAAAAAGGTCTTTGAAGAGGAAGGCATCGCCAAGGGCGCGGCCGCCGTGACCTATAAGGGCAAGATGGTGGACACCCCGGTCTATGAGAATGCCTTGCAGATCTTGAGAACCATGGAGGAAATCCGGGCTTTTGACGCCTAAAATTATCGCACCCAAAGTGCGATAATTTTATTCATTTATTCAGACGGTTGAATCGATTGTAAAGAAGCAACTTCGCGAGAAGATAAAGAAAACAGGAAAAGGGCAGGGGATTGAATGACCCCTGGCCCTTTTCCTGGTGAAGAAAGCGCAGAGCGGGGGAGGCCATGAAGATAATTCTTGCGGGTCAGGGACCATTCGGTGAAAAGGTTCTGGAGAGACTTCAGCAAAACAGGGAAGAGCTTCAGGCTGTTTTCTGTCCGCCGGGCCGTTCCGGGGAGCCGATCAAGAACCTGGCTGAAGGTGCCGGACTCCCCCTGTTTCAGCCGAATCATATGAAGGATCCGGAAGTTCTGGAGACCTTTCGCAGATTGTCGCCTGATCTGGTGATTCTGGCCTTTGTCACGGATATCCTACCTGAAGAACTTTTGGATGTCCCCAGCCAGGGAACCATTTGTTATCACCCTTCGCTTCTCCCCCGGCATCGCGGGGCCAGCAGCATCAACTGGGCCATAATCCAGGGTGAGGCACGTACCGGCTTGAGCATTCTCTGGGCGGACAAAGGGATAGATACCGGCCCGATCCTGCTCCAGAAAGAAGTGGACATCCATCCGGAGGACACCACTGGATCGCTCTATTTCCAGAAGCTGTTTCCCCTGGGTGTAGACGCCATGCTGGAGGCTGTCGATCTCATCAAAAAAGGTCAGGCTCCCCGGGTTCTCCAGGACGAATCCCAGGCCAGTTACGAACCTCCCTGCGACGACAGGGCGGCCGGCATTGACTGGTCTCGGCCCGGCCGGGTTGTTTATAATCTGATCCGGGGCTGCGACCCGCAGCCCGGGGCCTATTCCTTTTGCTGCGGACAGAAGATCCGTTTCTACGCGCCTCGTCTTCTCGCAGAAGGGGCTCAGCGTCCGGCAGGGGAAATTCTGGATGTGCGCGGGGAAGGGGTGCAGGTTGCCCTGCAAGACGGGGCCCTGCTGCTCGGCAAAATGAGAAGCCCGGAGACCCGGAAAATGGATGCTTCGGAATTAGCCCGGGAGCATCGACTACAGGCAGGGATGCGTTTTGGCTCCTGAACACATTTTTGATTCCTGGCCAAAGCGCTATGACGAATGGTTTGCAACGCCAATCGGCAGCCTGGTCAAGGAGTACGAAAGCGAAGTCATGCAGGACTTGCTCCAGCCCGCATCCGGGGAGTGCATTCTGGATGCCGGCTGCGGCACCGGGTTGTTTACCGGCGATCTGCTGGCTGCAGGGGCTCGGGTCGTAGGCCTGGAAATTTCCCGGCCCATGCTTTGTGCAGCGCTCGTCAAATGGAAAGAAAAGCCTTTTCAGGGGCTGCAGGGAAATATGCTCAAGCTGCCCTTTGCCGACGACAGTTTTGACAAGGTTGTTTCCATGACCGCCATTGAGTTCATTAACGAGGGCCGGCAGGCCGTCCGGGAGTTGTTCCGGGTCGCCGCACCCGGAGGCGCGGTGGTGGTCAGTACCTTGAACAGCCGCAGTCCATGGGCTGAGCGGCGGAAAGCCAAAGCCCGGGATGGAGATCGCATTTTTCAACAGATGATTTTCAGATCCCCCGAAGAGTTGGATGCTCTTGCCCCGGTGTCGGGTGAGCTGCGAAGCGCGATACATTTTCACAAACAGGAGCAGCCGGAGAGGGCCCGGTCCCTGGAAAGGCAAGGTTCCGATCTCAAGCTGATGACCGGGGCCTTTCTGGCGGCACGCTGGTTTAAAGACAGTTGAGGTTTCGGGTTTCAGGTTTCAGTTTGCGGATTTTGCCTTTCCTCGTATGAAACTTCATTGTTCTTTCTACGTCACCCCGGCGTAGGCCGGGGTCCAGCTCTTACAACTTCAGTCTGGATTCCGGCTTCCGCCTTCGCTCAGAGCTTCGGCGTGACAAGCCGCCGGAATGACGGAGGGGTGATCCAAAGTTTCTTCACTGATCAAACTGGCAGTCGTTGTTTTAAGCTGTTACGATTTAGTACCCTAGCACTGTTACGAAGTCTGAATTTAGAATACAGGAAAGAGTTTTGACATTATGCCGCAATCAATATTCAAGCCAGTGAAGCAGGAAAAACTCTCCGTGAAGATCGGCAACCAGATCAAAGAACTGATCCTGGAGGGCAAGATCAAGCCGGGTCAGATCATGCCCCCGGAACGAAAATTGATGGAGTTGCTCAATGTGAGCCGGCCGTCTTTGCGGGAGGCCCTCAAGTCGCTGGTGGGCATGGGCTTTTTAGAGATCACCCAGAACAACCGGACTATTGTCAAACATCTGGCGGCCAGTCGCTTCATTGATCCTTTTGATCACTTGCTCAAGGAGGACGTCAGGACGGTTTTCGAACTGGTGGAAGTGCGCAAGGCCATTGAATCCTGGAACGCGTATTATGCCGCCAAGCGAGCGACTGATGAGGATATAGAATCGCTCAACAGCAATCTGGAGCTCATACGGTCCCATCTGGAGGATGATGAAGACATTCTCGGGGATATGGATGCGGAATTCCACATGGCCATTGCCCGGGCCACCCAAAACAAGATCCAGATGCACATGATGTTTTCCATCTCAGATGTCCTCCGACAGTATATCTGCACACATTATGAGAAATTGGTGAAGGTAAAAATATTTGAGCAGCACGCCGCCGTGGTCAAGGCCGTTCAGGACCGGGACCAGGAACAGGCCAGGATGGCCATGCTGGAGCATATCGATTATGTGGACCGAAAGGTCAGGGATTCCTTGATCGAGAAAGTGGACAAAGGCGGGCTCAGACAGCATCTGGATATGCCCCTCCCAAATTAAAAACCCCGGGAGGATGAACTTTTCATCCTCCCGGGGTTTTTAATTTGGGGTTTTTTTCACTGATCACTGATACCTGTCTCCTGTTTTCCGCCTTCCGCCTTCCGACTTCGGACTTCTGACCTCTGTCTTCCGATGTCCGTCTTCCGGAATCATCCCCCAAGTACGGACAAAAAGACACCTGCCGCGACCGCCGAGCCGATCACCCCGGCCACATTGGGACCCATGGCCGGCATGAGGGGATTGACCCGCCCTTTGGTCTCCTTGGAAACAAAGACCTGGACCACCCGGGCGGCCATGGGCACGGCCGAGACCCCGGCGGCCCCGATGCAGGGATTGATTTTCCTGGCCTGCGGCAGAAAGAGATTGATGATCTTGGCAAAGAGCAGGCCGCCGGCCGTGCTTAAGGAAAAGGCCACGCCCCCCATGACCAGGATGCTGATGGTCTGCCAATTGAGAAAATGCTCCGCGTCCATGGTCGCCCCTACGGAAAGCCCCAGAAAGATGGTCACAATGTCAATGAGCGATCCTCCGGCTGTTTTTTTCAGGCGGTCGGTTACCCCGCACTCCCGGAGCAGGTTGCCGAACATGAGCATGCCCATAAGCGGAGCGCAGGACGGGATGGCCAGAGAGGCCAATGAGCCGGTGATAATGGGAAAAAGGATCACCGCCCGTTGGGAAACCGGACGGGCCTGGGGCATGTCGATGGCCCGTTCCTTTTTGGTGGTCATCAAACGCATGATCGGGGGCTGAATAATAGGGACCAGAGACATGTAGCTGTAGGCGGCTACGGCAATGGGCCCCAAAAGATGGGGCGCCAGTTTGCTGGCCAGGAAGATGGAAGTGGGGCCGTCTGCCCCTCCGATAATTCCGATGGCCCCGGATTCCTGGGGACTGAACCCAAAGATATAGGCCGCTCCCAGAGCGGCGGTGAAGATCCCTAGCTGGGCCGCCGCTCCCAACAAAAAAGTCAAAGGGCGGCCCAGCAAGGGCCGGAAGTCCGTCAATACACCGACCCCCATGAAGATAATCGGCGGCAGGAGTTCCGTCTTGATACCGACCCTGTAAATATAGTTCATGACCCCGTCGGCGTAGGCCCCCATCTCCCCCAGAGGCAGATTGGCCAGGATCGTGCCGAATCCGATGGGGATGAGCAACAGAGGTTCGTATCCTTTGGTAATGGCCAGATAAATAAGCACGCCGGCGATCGCGAACATGCCCGCGTTGCCCCAGGTCAGATTGGCAAAACCCGAGTCGCTGATCAGGAGGAGGTAGGTATCCATAGAGTAAAACCTCTTCTCGCAGTGTCGATTGCAGAGTAAACGGAAAAGATTGCAGAACCCATATCTATTGCCGCGCGAGAGCGCACAATAGGTCTCAGTTTTGTCCTTCCGCAAGCATGACAATGGGGGTGGACGGATCGACATCGTCCCCGATGCCGGCTTTGACGGCAGTAATTTTGCCGGCAACCGGGCTCAGAATATCGTGAGTGGCCTTCATGGCCTCCACCTGGGCCACGGCTTGTCCCTCTTCCACGGTATCGCCGGTATCGACCAGGATGTCCGTCAGCTGGACGAAGCCGGCAAAGGTGCTGCAGATGGGAATTTCCTGTCCTGATGCCGCCTGGGAGGGGGCGGCTTCCTGGGCCGGTGCAGCCGGTTGGCCCTGTGTCGGAGCGGCGGGGCCTCCGGCTATAGATTCCACAGTGACTTCAAAGGTCCGGGTCTTGCCGTTTTCCTTGACCCGGCACTTGGTGGTCACCGGTCCGGCAGGCGCGGTGGCCGCCGGGGCAGCGGGGGCATGTGCTTCAGGGGCCGGGGCCGCCTCTTCCTTTTCCTTGAGCGGGACGTCGACTTTGCCTTTGCCCAGGAGAAAACGCAGGCCCTCGTTGGTGGCCATTTTTTTGCCGCTGACCATGGCTGAGACCACGATGAAGATGTTCTCCTCGCTCAAAGACAGATTGTTGTCCTCCAGAGCCTTTTTGGCCTCCGGGATGGGATCGGCAATGGCTTCAAAGGGATTGTCCCCTTCGTAGGGCGGCAGATTGAGCTGGTCCGCCGCCTTTTTGACCACCTCAGGGTCCGGCGGCAGGGGCGGGCGTCCGAAATAGCCGAGCACGGCCCGTCCGTATCCGGCTTCGATCTTTTCCCAGCGCCCGTAGAGCACGTTGTTGAAGGCCTGGACCCAGTATTGCTGACTGCCCGGGGTAACGCTGGTCCAGGCCCCGCCGGCCTTGACCACAACCGGAAACTCGGACAGGACGTCGCTGTACTTATCCATGAGTCCGGATTTGACCATCATGTGGACGTTCGGACCGATAGCCCCGCCGGGCATGGGAAAGCCGACCACCCTGGCGTCCGCACTGGTGGTGACCGGATTGAATGCGTAGTCCTGCATGAGATCATTGAGCATCTCCTCAATGAGATAGACACGCTCCACATCGAAATCCAGGCTGTATCCGGTGTTTTTCAGGGCATGGGCCATGGAACGGACATCCGGCTGGCAGGTGCCGCTGGCCATGGGCCGCACCGAGAGATCGATGCAGTCCACCCCGCCTTCGATGCCGGCCATATACTGAGCCACGGCCATGCTGGCGGTATCGTGGGTGTGCAGCCAGAGCTCCATATCCGCCGGGATGAGTTTTCTGATGGCTTTGGCGGTCTCATAGCAGGTCTTGGGATCGGTCGTGCCGCTGGCGTCCTTCATGCAGATGCTGTCCACCTGAATATCCGACTCCATGATCTTTTTGACGATGTTGGCATAAAATTGGGGCGTATGGACCGTCTCGTCGTGAAAGGGAAGCCCCATCATGGCCACGCAGACCTGATGGTGCATGCCGGCCTTGACAATGGGCCGCCCGGTCTTGATGAGATTGTCCACGTCGTTCATATAATCGAAGTTCCGGTCGTAGGTCGTGCCGTACTTGGCCATGAGCCTGGCCTGCATGTCCAGAACATCCAGGGTCTGGGTGGTCAGGGTGACCCCGGATATGGAGCGGGTCAGGATCTGCAGATCAACCCCGGTCCCCACGGTATCGCGCATGGCCTGCATGGTCTCGAAGGGACTTTCATTGAGATAAAACAAGGGGGCCTGATACCGGGCGCCCCCGCCGAATTCCATGTGGCTGATACCCAGATCCCTGGCGGCACTTTTCATGGCCGGCAGATAGTCATTGAGCCGCACCTTGCCGCCGAAGGCGCTTTGCAGGCCGTCCCGGAACGGCATGAACTGGACTTTGATCTTTTTGGGATTCGTGGTGTGAATCATCCTTTTCTCTCCTTCCTGTTGATTTCCTGTATCTTGCTTATCCTGGTCCCGGGGTGGGTCACGGAATAGGCTGAGTGAATGGCCGCGATCACGGCGCTGTCCGTTTCATCTTCCTGGTAGGGAAAAACAGCGATCAGGACGCGCATGACCACTGCAATGACGATCAGCACGCTGAAAACCGCCAAAAAAGATGAAAAACAAATCATGACCAGGTTGAATTCTTGCATACCTTCTCCGTGTTACATAGCATCGGGGTTTCAGAAGCGCCCGCCCGGTCCGGGGGTGGAACAACAGACGTCCGCTGTCCCGGGGTCCGGGAAGCGCTGGGCAAATGCCGTGCCCTAGATAAGGGCCAGGATCTCTCTGTTGTTGTCCATCAAGGCTTCAATCCGCTCCTGTCCTGAAACGTCGCTTCCGGCAGGCTCCAGGGCCTCGATCATGCCGGCCTCACCGGGCCGGAGAACGGGGCCTGCCTGTCAGAGGACCCTGGTAAAATGGTAAGACCTCTACAAAGCTACAGGATGGCCCGGCAGAAGTCAAGAAAAACAACTTCGGAAATCACGGCCGGGGATGTCATTTTCCGAAGGGGCACTTGGGGAAGGTGCAGGCCCTGCAGTTCAGGCAAAAGGCGCCCTCCGCCATACGGGCCAGATCGTCTCTGCTGATGGGCACCTCTGCCAGCAGCTGGGGCAGCAGCAGGTCCAGACTGGTGGTTTGAAAAAACAAAGCACAGGCCGGGACCCCAAGGATACGGGTCCTGCCGATGCGGCCCAGGAGGGTCATGGCCCCGGGCAGGACCGGGGCGCCGTAGAGGATATCGGTCAGGCCGGCCTCCACCAGCCCCTGTCGGGTCACATCGTCCGGGTCCACGGAGAGGCCGGCGGTGGTGATGATCAATTCGACCCCGCTCTGCAGCATGCTGCTGATGCCGGCCGCGATCAGAGAACGATCGTCCGGAAGAATGTCCGTGGTCTGGACGGTGCTGCCAAAGGCTTCGACCTTGTTTTTGATCACGGGGTGAAACCGGTCCTGGATCAGGCCCTGAAAGACCTCGGTCCCGGTGGCCAGCACTCCGACCCGTGACTTTTTAAGTCGGCGGACCTCAAAAAGGGGACGCTCGCCGAGCACAGCGAGGGCCTGTCCCAAGCGTTCCCGAGCCAGATAGAGGGGGATGGCCCGGCATCCGGCAAAGGGCTTGCCGCCCTGGATGAACAGGCGATTCTGGCGACTGGCGCACATGACATCCGGGATTAGGTTGAAGTGCTTCAAGGTATCCGGGTCGAACAGCAACAGGCCGTCCCGGGCCGCTGAAAAATTGATCTTGCCCTCTTCCGGGGGCGTCTCGAAGCTGACACCGGAGCCGGCCATTCGGTGGGCGAAGGCGAGCACCGCGTCGTTTTCATGGATCCAATCCCCGGCGGGCTCCTGCTCCGAATCGAGGATATAGACCCGCGACCGCCCCATCTGCTGCAGACGGCAGACGTCCCCCACGCTGATGGGTTCTCCGGCTTTCTTGGCTGGTCCCTTGGATCGGCCGGGGATGATTTCCGTCATGTCGTGGAGGGCCCGGCGTCCGATCGCCGCCTCGAGGGGCACCGATTCCAGCTGCAGCCCCTGTGCCTCTGGGTCGGACAAGGGGCCGGGCAGGGCGCGATAAGGGTTCTCCCCCTGACAGCCGCGACAGAGTGTCCCGTCCTTGCGGGGGAAGGCCTCGGCACACACGGGGCAGACCGCGATTTCGCCCATATGCTGTTTTCCTAAGAACTTGGAATGGATATTGATCTCCCTGAGCTGAAGGTAACGGTCCCCGGCCTGTTCGATCTCGGCGAAAAGCCGGGTGGTGTCCTGTTCGGGTTTGGGTGTGAGCTTGAGAAACCAGGACCTGATCTCTGGCCAGGCCTGCAGCTTGTCAAGATCGAGGCTGACCCTGCAGCCCTGGCCGGTGTGCTTGTCGAAAAGGGAGAGGGCGTAGCGTCCCAGGTTGATGACCTTCATCCAGTTGTTTCCGGTGCTGCAGAGCGTCAGGAGTTGGACCGCGTCCGGAAGGCATTTCGAGGTCTCCACCAGGGCTTCGAATAGGGTCCCCGCCGGCAGACGGGATTTGGCCGCTTCCACCATGTAGCCCCCGATGAGGATGCCGGGCGCGGGATAGCCGTGAAAGGCGGCAGCCATGTCCTTGAACTCTTCAAAGCTGTATTCGCCAATGTGCATGTCTGTCTCGCTTCGTTGTGGTTCAGAGGCTTGCGGATGAGGGCGAAGGTTTGCCGGTTTCGGCCGCAAGACCGTATTTTTTCATCCGTTTCCAGACCGTGACCCGGCTGACCCCGAGCAAGGCTGCGGCCCGGGTCTTGTTGCCGCCGGCCTTGTGCAGCGCCCCGAGCAGCCGCTCCCGATCCTCCTGTTGTCCTGAATGCGCCTCGTTGCCGTCCGTTCGGACCCCGCCCCCGGGGCGAGCTGTGTTCTGAAGTACTTTCTGGGGGAGGTCCCGGAGTTCCAAGGTGCGTCCCTGGGCCAGAACAAAGGCATATTCGATCACGTTTCTGAGTTCGCGCACATTTCCGGGCCAAGGATAGGCCATCAGATGTTCCATGGCCTCCTGGCTGATCCCGCTGATATTCTTGCCGGTCTTCTCATTGTTGGAAGTGATCAGGTTTCGGATGAGCTGGGGGACGTCCTCTTTCCGTTCGGCCAGCGCGGGGCAATGGATGGGAAAGACATTGATCCGGAAGTAGAGATCCTCGCGGAATTCACCCTCGCCCAGCATTTTTTCCAGGTCCCGATTGGTCGCGGTGATCACCCGGACATCCACGGAAATGGATCGCTGATCGCCGACTTTTTCGATGCGTTTCTCCTCGAGGACCCGAAGAAGCTTGACCTGGGTGCTCATGGGCAAGTCCCCGATTTCATCCAGAAAGATGCTCCCTTGATGGGCTGCCTCGAATCTGCCGATCCTGTCCCGTTCAGCGCCGGTGTAGGCGCCCTTGATATGCCCGAAAAGCTCGCTTTCCAGAAGATTTTGATTCAGGGCGGCACAGTTGACCTTGACAAACGGGCCGTCCCGTCTGGGGCCGGCTTCATGCAGGGCCCTGGCCACCAGTTCCTTACCGGTACCGCTTTCGCCGAGAATCATGACCGGGGTGTCGGACTGGGACGCGTTTTCGATCAATTCAATGAGATTTTGCATGACCGGCGAGCTCCCCAGGATGCCGTGGTACCCGCTGTCAAGTTGAAACGTTTTGCGCAGGGTGGAGATTTCGTTTCGACACCGGATGTTTTCAGATATATCGGTGAGGGTTTCCACGGCTCCGATGATTTTACCGTTGTCGTCGCGCAGAACCGAGGCGCTTTTGATGATATCCACATGGCGCTGTTGCTTATTGGTGATCATGCAGCGTTTCCCCCGGACATTGCCCCGGACAAAGAGGTCGCACCAGTGAATTCCCCTGCCCTTGGCAATGATCCGGCATCCGGTGCAGTTCAGAATGCGGCAGGATTTTCCTATGAGTTCGTCGGACATATAGCCGGTCATGATCTCGGCCGAGCGGTTAGCGGCCACGATGGTCCCCCCGGGGTCCACCACCAGCAAACCGTCCTGAAGACAGTCCACAAGGGTCTTCCAGTGTTTCCCCAGATCCATGAAGTGTTACCCCGATTGTTAAGTGTAAACCAAATTGTGCCTAATAATTTAACGATATTGTTAAGTGCTTGTTTACATCCAAAACGGTTGTTCGTCAAGCAGGAAAAAAGATCATAAAAAGAAAGGGTTTTTCCAATTTAGAAAATTGGCACAAGTTTTGCACAGCTGTATATCTTATTTAAAACGATCTGCAAGCTAGTGGAGGACATCATGAAAAATTTCAAGTTTTCACAGCGAATGAATGCGATTGTCGTGATCGCCGGCCTGCTGCTCGGTCTGCTGCTCGGAAACGCCCCCTTGTACGCGAAGTCCCAGTCGGACCTGACCTTTGAGCCCGAGGACTGGATGTTCCATTCCCTGGTGGATGTGGAGGAGGTCGCCCGGCATGTTCAGATCCCGGTGGCGGATGATGTGATGATCATCGATGCCAGGCCCTACAAGCCTAAGTATATCAAGGGTCACATCCCCGGCGCCGTGAGCATCCCCAACACTACGTTCGAAGATGGGGTCGAGCGTCTGCCCGAGGACAAAGATACCCTGCTCATCTTCTACTGTGGGGGGCTGAAATGCAAGTTGAGTCACAAGGCGGCCAGAAAGGCCGAAAAGCTGGGCTACTCCAACGTCAGGGTCTTTGCCGAAGGGTTCCCCAGATGGATGGAAGTTTCCGGCCATTACGCTTCGGTTTCTGCCGAATATGTAGCCGCCAGAATGGCTGAAAACGACGTGGTCGTGGTCGATGCCAGGCCCTATAAGCCCAAATATGTCAAAGGACATATTCCGGGTGCGCTGAGCGTCCCCGACACCCAGTTCGACAGCTTAAGCGCCAAGCTTCCCCGGAAGAAGGATTTTCCGCTGATCTTTTACTGCGGTGGTCTGGAGTGCCGCTTGAGTCACAAATCCGCCAAAGCGGCCATAGAGCTGGGCTACACTGATGTCAAGGTCTTTTCCGGGGGGTATCCGGAATGGAAGGCCGCCTACGGGGATGACCCGGACACCACGATCATGGTGGAGGCCGGCGAAGTGGAAGGCAGTATCGATATCGCGCAGTTTCAAGATATTCTCGAAAACAAGCCTGAATCGATTTACCTCATTGATGTTCGGGACGCGGATGAGTTCGCGGAAAATTCCCTGGAGAATTCCATCAATATCCCGGTGGACGATCTGGAAAAACAGGTCGAGGATCTGCCGGATGACAAGCCCATCGTGTTTGTGTGCCCCACCGGTGCGAGGAGTGGTGAATCCTTCTACATGCTCCAGGATCTGCGCCCCTCCCTGAAAGAGGTCTACTATCTGGAAGGGGGTCTGGTGTTTACGGAAGACGGGACCTACGAAATCAAACCAACAGAGTGAAATCGTGGGTCGGTTTCATAAAGTTCTGGGCCAGTGTGGCCAGCGGCCGCGCTGGCAAGAAAATGTTTGACAAGAGCGATTGAGCTGAGTAAAATGTAAACAGTGTGAACAAATTTTTTTGAAAAATGATCTAAATTTACTGGAATGACAATAAAAGCCTTTGATATTTCGAAAGAAAAATACAAGATCAAAATTTTAACGGGATGAAATGTTTTTCATCCACAACAAACAAAGGAGGCCTGATCATGGCACGGAAGAAACGATTCTGGAGTGTTGTCTGCATTGTCTTTTTTGTGGCCTGTTCGTTCGGGGCGGCTTTGGCTGGTTCCGAGTTCAGCAACGACGGCAACGGCCGGAAGGGGAAGTATCTGTACCGCAAGAACTGCCGGACCTGTCACGACGGCAGCTCCGCAGCCGAAATCTCTCCGAATACCAAGACCCAGGCCCAGTGGCAGCGGACCTTCAATACCTACGAGCGCCTGGAATGTGCTGAAGAATGGCAGAAAATGGATCAAGGCGACCTGACCGACATCTTCACCTATCTCTACGATCACGCCTATGACTCCCCGCAACCGGCGACCTGCGGATAAATGTCGTCAACTGTTAACAACTAGTGCCTGAACGATATCTTCATGTTTGGCCGTAAACTTGCCCTGATACAAGGAACAAAAAATTTTGCAACCGCAGTGTATTTTAATACATGAGGATTTCAAAATTTTGCAGTGACGAAGTAGATGGGTGAGTTTACGGCCAAACACTAACTACAGGAGGGCCTATGCGATCAGTGTTCACTAGGAGGTGCTTGGGAAAATGGAATCTGGCAGCCCTGCTCATTGTTCTGGTCTGTTCTCAGGGGCTCGCCGCCCGGGCGGACAGCAAAGATCTGGAACAGCAGACGCAGGCCATTCAGCAGCAGCTGCAGCAGATGCAGGAGCAGATGCAAAAGCTGCAGAACAAGCTGGAGCAGACCCAACAGAAGCTGGAAGAAGCCAAGAAGGAACAGGAATGGAATGCCGATGACATCGACAACCTCGACGATCGGGTAGCGGTTGCGGAGAAGCATACCGCAGCCGATAAGGTGGAGCTGGGGCTTGAGCTGGAACCCCGCCTCTGGTCGATCCAGATGGACCAGGTGTATAGGGCTCCGAGTTCCTTGACCGGGCTGTTCTTCACGCCCTATAACAACGCCAACCCCATGGCCGGGGGCCTGGACGGGGCGACTCTGCCCCAAATCCAGCAGATGTTTCAGGGGATGCAGGCTGCCGGCATGGTCCCCTCGGCGGAAGAAATCGATGTAGACAACGACGCGATCCGGACCTTGAAATTCAGATTGCGCATGGATGCCGAAGTGAACGACAATCTCCGATTTGCGGGTCGCCTGGCGGCCTACAAGGTCTGGGGCGACAGTGCGGGAATCAACTTCAACTCGTCCGGGATGCAGGATATCACCATGGACGGGACTACGGCCAGCAATCCCCACGGCGACACCGTCCATCTGGAGCGGGGCTATTTTGTCTACAACAACGAATTCAAGGATATCCCCTGGTATATATCGGTTGGACGGCGTCCTTCCACGGAAGGTCACCCCCTGCAGTACAAGAAGAACTATCCCTATTCCGGAGGCTCTCCTTCGGCCCATATCATCAACTGGCAGTTCGACGGGGCTTCTCTGCATTTCGGTCTGGAAGAACTCACGGGTATCCCTGGATTCGATCTGAAGTTCTGCTACGGGTCCGGGTTTGAGAGCCAGTACGGGACTACCGGGGCCTTTCTGGACGAACCCAATGTGGACGATGTCGATCTCTTTGGAGTGATTGGCACCCTGTACGAGAACTACCTGCCTTCCTCGGATCTGGACCTCTCCATCGGGTACAACTACGCCTATGCTCCGAACATCAGCGACGGATTCACCGGCCTCACGGTGATGCCCTTCATTGTCTCCAAGCAGGACACCAATCAAGACGGGGTGGCCGAGTACTATTTCGACCAGAATCTGGGGATGTACACCTCCAGGGTCGAGCCTACCACGAACATCGGAGACTGGCAGGCCCTTTCCGTCGGTGTCACCGGGAATTTCTGGGGCACCCTTGATGTCTATCTGTCCGGAGCCTGGTCGCATACCAAGGCGGAAAAAGTATCGCAAAATCCGCTTTACGAGGCCCTGGGCATGAGCCTGCTCAGTTCAAACGGGGACCTGGAAAGTCACACCGGATACAGCTTTTTCGGGGGCATCAGGTATGCCCTGGAAGACTACGGGGCGAAATTCGGACTGGAATACAACTACGGATCCAAATACTGGTTCAATTTCACCGGAGCCGAGGACAATCTTATCGGCAGCAAGCTGGCCACCCGGGGACATGTCATCGAACCTTACTATATCCAGTCCATATCCGGGGATAATTTCTTCTTCAGGATCGGGGCCCAGTTCTACAAGTTCAACTACAGCGGAAGCGGCAACCCACTGGGCGAACCCGTGGACATCGACGATGTGACCGGTATGGACGCGTTGTTCCCGGTGGTCGAAGACATGCAGCAGTATTATCTGTCGGTTGTCTATCGCTTCTGAGGAAATTGTTATGACCGATCAAGCCTTTTTCAAGTCCGTGCTCCAGGACCTCAATACAGGGATCAGCTCTCTCTTTGACCGGGAATGGCCGGCCTGGCTCTCCGGCATTTTTCTGGCCATCCTGGCCCTGATCGTCTTTCTGTGGTGGCATACCTGGGGCGTGGCCGGTGGGTACAACAACTGGGGGAACTGGTTCTTCTATCTCACCGGCCTGTATGACCAGCCGCCGGAGCGCAGTCCCTTGAGCAACGGGATGTCCCTCTCCAATCTGGGCATCATTTTCGGGGCCATGGCCTCGGCCCTGATCGGCAAAAAATTCAAAATCAACAAGGCCCCGCCTTTGGAGTATCTCAAAGGCCTGCTGGGTGGCGGCTTGATGGGCTTTGGCGCTGCCCTGGCCGCCGGCTGCAATGTGGGCGGATTTTACAGCGCTGTGGCCATGTTCGACCCCGGGGGCCTGACCATGATGCTGGGACTCTTGGCCGGGGCCTACCTCGGACTGCGCTATCTGATCTGGGAAATGGATCATGTCAGCTTCGGCACGAAAATCAGGGCCAAGCCTGAGGGCAAGGGTCCGGCACGCGAGTATTCGACTCTGAAAAAAGTCGCGGGTGTCGCCCTTGTTCTTTTGGTGCTCGTCGTCTTTCAAATCTATGCCTGGCAGGGAGAGACCCAGTTAGGCGGCCTGATCTTCTTCGGCTTTCTCATCGGCCTGGTCATGCACAGGGGGCGCTTCTGCTTCGCCAATGCCTTCCGGGAGCCCTTCATGACCGGGGATGGGCGCATGATGCGGGCCGTGCTGACCAGCCTGATGATCTATGCCCTTGGCAGCGCTGTCATCAAATGGAGCTATATACAGCCCCCGGGCGCCGGAGTCTATCATCCCTATATGCTCGGATCCCCTCTTGGTGGCCTGATTTTCGGGGTGGGCATGATCCTGGCCGGGGGCTGCGCCAGCGGCACCCTGTGGCGGGCCGGCGAAGGGCATCTCAAGCTGTGGATCGCTTTAGCCGGCTTCACCTTGAGCAATTCCCTGAGCGTCAGCTGGATCGCGGGCAGCGGCCTCAAGCAATGGCTTGGAAACCCTGTACTCCTGCCCGAATTTTTCGCCTGGCAGCCGACCCTCATTTTTTATTTTGCGTTTTTTCTCTTCGGGATACTGCTTTTGGGTTGGAATGAACGGAGTGAAAAGTTTGTCCTGTTCTGATGTCAGCGTGGCCGCTGGCCACGCTGACATATAATTGTTTGAAATAAATTATAATATTCGATCATGCCATTACGCAAAAGAGGAATTCTACTATTGCCAGTTTGATCAATCTGAAAAGCGATCTGATGCCAGACGAGCACGACGATGGACAAGGGGCCGGATGGGGAGGGTCGGCAGGTTTCGATCTCGAGACAGCGGATGCACTTCAGGGCTGCTTTCTCATCCTTTCCCTGCTGTTCCGTTACCCGGGACCCGAGGTGTATCAGAACCTGAGCGAGCATCTGCAGGGTTTCGAACCGTTTTTTCAAGCCTATGCCGGCCGCAGTCCCAGACTGATTCCCCAGGAAGAGCTGCAGGCCGAATATGTCCGGCTCTTTGTAAACAACCGGGGATTCGTTCCGGTGATCCCCTATCTTTCCTATTACCGCGATTCGAACAGGCTTTTGGCTGGAAATTCTCTGAAGCGGATCAGGGACCATATGAAAAGGACCGGTTTCGTCCTGGACGAGGATCTAGGGGAACTCGAGGACCATCTCGCGGTTCTGCTCGAATTTTGTGCGCGGATTTTTTCAAAATGCCCCCGGGCCGAGCCGCCGGCAGAGGATGAGGGAGTCCGGCTTCAAACCTTGCTGCAGCCCTGCGCAGGCTATCTTTTGGAGGCCGCTCCGGAAATGAGAGGCTTGATTCGGGAACACGCCCAATACGATATCTACCGGGTGGCCGGGGATACATTGGAGAATTTTCTCCTGGATCTTGATCTTCAATAAAGGTGAGATTATGAGTGCCATGAAAATGAATCGAAGACGATTTCTCGGGGTCAGCGGCGGGGCCCTGGCTGCAGCCACCCTCGGCTCCGGCCTGGGGCAGCTTCGGGCTGCCGAAGACTCGGAAGACCTGTCCAAGTTCGAAAGTCAGGGAAACAAAGTCTCAATCGCAAGCAACTGTGCCATGTGCGTCAACAAATGCGGCATCATCGCCGAGGTTATCGACGGCAGGCTGCACAAGATCAATCCCAATCCCGAGCATGTCAAAAGCCGGGGTATGCTCTGCGCCAAAGGCAATGCCGGGGCGGCCCTGCCCTACAGTCCGGACAGGCTGAAGCGGCCGCTGCTGCGCACCGGCAAGCGGGGTGAGGGCAAGTGGAAGGAGATCTCCTGGGAGGAGGCCTACCGGCACGCGGCCGAGAAACTGGCCGAACTCAAGAAAAAGTACACGAATCGTTCCAGCGTGGCCTTTGCCTCCACCGAGGGGCTTCAGGAAGAATTCTTCTATTACCTGGTCAGCGGGTTTGGATCGCTGAATACGGTCCGTCATCCCACCCTCTGCCTGTCCACGAACATTCAGGGCTGGAGTTCGGTCTACGGGGTCTATCCCGATGCGGATCTACGTCACGCCGAATTCGTGGTAATGATCGGCTCCGACCGGGCCCAGTCCCTGATCACTCCGGATTCAGTCGATTTCCAGCGTTACAAGCCCAAGGGGCAGATCCTGGTCTACCTGGACCCGCGCTTTACGGAGACCGCGGCCAAAGCGGACAAGTGGTTTGCGGTCAAACCGCGGACCGACATGGCCTTTACCCTGGCCATGACCCATGTGATTCTCCAAGAGGAGCTCTACGACAAGGCCTTTGTGGCGGAGAACGTGCACGGCTTCGAGCAATTCAGGGAGCATATTTTTTCCAATGAATACACCCCGGAATGGGCCGAGACCAAGTGCGATATCCCGGCTGAGGAGATCCGCTGGACCGCGCGGCAGTTTGCCAGGCATGCGCCGCGCAGTGTGATATATCCCGGTCGGCGCAGCTCTTTTTACGCGCATGAAGTCTACTTCCGGCAGACCTGCGCCATGCTGACCGCCATCTGCGGTTGTTGGGACGTGAAGGGGGCGGTCGTCCCCAAATCCTCGGTGTCTCTGTCCTCCCACACCCCCTTGTTTCCTTTTTTCTACGACGTCGAGGAGCGGGTGGACAAGGAAGCGGTGGGCATTGTGAAGAAAGTGGTCCCCTCGGTGGTGGACTGTCCTCTGGTAGGGACAGGGCTTCCCGAGGATTCTTGCGCGTTTTTGAGTGAACGGGACGGGAGCTGGATCACCTTCCGGGAGGCGGTGCTTCACGACGAACCCTACCCGGTCCGGGGATTTTTTGTGTTCAAGCAGAATCCGGTCCAGTCCGTCCCCAATACGTCCAAGACCTTGAAGATGATGGAAAAGATGGACTTTATCTGCGTGATTGAGCAGCAGATGTCGGACACGGCCTGGTATGCCGATCTGGTCCTGCCCCATTCCACCTATCTGGAGAGCTGGGATCCCTGCCATGCCCTTAGTGGCATCTGGCCGGTGGTTGTGGCGCGCCAACCGGTGATTCAGCCCTTGTTCAAGACCAAGACCATGTTCGAGATCTCCAGGGGGATTCTCAAAGAGATGCTCACGATTCCGGAACTCTGGGAAGATACCGATCCCGAGGGCCTCGAAGACTTCAAGAAAACGGTCATGGAGGAAATCCTGGACCAGCCCATTCAGGCCTACATGGAGCATCAACTCTCGAAATATCCCGGGGCCTATGAACAGATCCTCGAAAAGGGGGTGTTCGCCCTCTCGGATCAGCCCCAGTACGGCACAACCAGGAAAAAGGGCTTTCGCTTCAAGACCAAGACCGGAAAGATCGAACTGTTCAACGAACGTTTCCAGGCAAAGGGCCTGGACCCCATGCCCAGTTACTGCGAAGCGCTTCGACCCCGGAAAGAGGGAGAATACCGCTTTCTGGTGGGACGAACCGCCTGGCACACCCACTCCAGCACCCAGAATATCCCCCATCTCTGGGAGATCATGAAAGAGAACGCCATCTGGATCAATACCGAAGAAGCGCGCAAGCTGGGGATCCGAAACGGGGACTCCTGCCGGGTCAGCAGCAAGGCAGGTCAGCAGACGCTCAAGGCCTATGTCACTGAGAAGATCCGCCGGGATGCGGTCTATTACGTGAATGGCTGGGGCCGCTTGAGTCCGGGAATGTCCCTGGTTTACAAGAAAGGGGCCTCTGAAGCGGAGATCCTCGAAGACACCATGGATTCCATCTCCGGGAGCGCGGCCATGCATGAGACCTATGTGACCCTGGAAAAGGCCTGATCGTGCGGAACGCAATTTTGAACAAGGCGGAACAACGATGTTACAACCACGCTACGCCATTGTCCTGGATACCAGGAAGTGCCTGAACTGCAAGGCCTGTACCGTGGCCTGCAAGTTTGAAAATGATGTACCGGTGGAGGATGAAGCCTACCGCATCTGGGTGACCGAGATGCCCCTGCAGGGGCGCTTTCCCCACCTCCATCAAGAATTTCAACCCTCACAGTGTCAGCATTGTGAAAACGCTCCCTGCGAAAAGGTCTGCCCCACCCGGGCCACATTCACCACCGAAAGCGGGGTGGTCCTGGTGGATTACGACAAGTGCATTCTGTGCAAGGCCTGCATGGTGGCCTGTCCTTATGACGCCAGGTTCGTCAGCCTAAAGCACAAGGCCGTGGAAAAGTGCACCATGTGCATCCATCGCCTGCTGGAGGGCAGGGAGCCGGCCTGCGTGGAGACCTGCCCGACCAAGGTTCGGGTCTTCGGAGATCTGAACGATCCGGAATCAGAAGTCAATCGACTGCTGGGGTCCCGGAACTCTTATCATCTCAAGCCGCATCAAAACACCCGTCCCCGGCTTTCCTATCTGGGATAGAATCGGGAGAAAGAATGCCGTCTGGAGGTCACATGACAGTCTTGAAAGGAAAGCTGCAGCATATCATCCGAGACAACCGCGAGGTCCCCAGTCTTCCCTTTATCGGGCTGGGTGGCCTGCTCCTGATTGTGGGGATGATTGGGGTCCTGCTCGTCTTTTCCAAGGGCCATGAAGCCGTGTATGGGGTCAGCCGGGAGGTCCCCTGGGGGCTGCTCATCGCCAGTTACGCCTACCTGGTGATCACCTCCACCGGCCTGGCCTTTATCGGAGGGCTGGGGCATGCCTTTGGCTTCGCCTCTTTCGCCAAAATGAACAGGCGCATCGTTGTCCTGGCCTTCATCACGCTCCTGGCCGGCTTTACCCAGATCGGGATGGAACTCGGGCACCCGTTCCGTTTGATGTACCTGTTTCTACTTTCCCCGCAATTCAAGGCGCCGATCGTTTGGATGGGGATCTTTTACAGCATTGAACTGCTGATCCTAGGGGTTGAATTGTACCTGATCTTCAAACCCGGCCCGACCAGTCACAGGCTGAGCGCATTTTTCGGCTTCCTGGCCCTGCTGGTGGGGATCATCGCCACCAGCAACCTGGGCTTCGTGTTCGGCTCCATCAATGCCCGCCCTTTCTTCCATGGGATCTACTTCCCGATCTTTCTTGTGGTTTCCGGGATTGTGGCCGGAGCCGCCCTGTTGCTGGTAATCCACAACATTGTCTTCAAGTTTCGTATCGAGGAAAAGCTCACCGACTCCATGCAGGCCCTGGGCCGGTTGATGGGGCTGGGGATCGGGGTGATGATTTTTCTCTATGTCTGGAAATTCGCCGTGTCCCTTTACGTCGAGCCGGAAGGGGCGGTACAGGCCGCCTATGCCCTGTTATCCGGTCCCCTGGCCGCCCACTTCTGGATCGGCGAGGTGGGGCTGGCTCTGGTCCTGCCCCTGCTGCTGATCATTCTCTGTCGGGCCGGCAACAGCATGGTCCTTGGCCTGGCCGGGCTGGTCTATCTCCTGGGGCTCTTTTTTACCCGCTACGATTTTATCGTGGCCGGACAGCTGCCCCCCATGCGCCAGGGGTTCGAAGGTTCCGGAGTGCACACGGTCAACGGCCTGGCCGGCTACGCCCCGAGTCCGGTGGAGTGGATGATCTTTGCCCTGGGACTGGGCATCTTCTTTGTTCTGTATTTTCTGGCAGAGCGATTTCTCAATCTCGAAACCTGAACTTTCCTTCAAGGAGAATATTGTGATGAGCGTTTTGCGATCAAGTCTGTTGTTTTTCTGCCTCCTGTTGCTGCCTGTTGCCGCCTGGTCACTCCCTGCGGGGACCAAGGCGCCAGGGTTCGAAGTGCGCACCAGCCAAGGGGAGACCCTCTCCCTGGAGCAGTATCGGGGCGAAAAATCCGTCCTGCTGATTTTCTGGACAACCTGGTGCCCATACTGTAAGCAGGAGTTCAAGCACATGGATGAATTCCTGACCGATTACGAGGAGCAATCCTTGGCTGTCATCGGGATCAACAGCGGCTGGCGGGATACGGTTTCCAAAATGCAGCGATTTCAAAAGCGGTATCAGGTGGACATCCCCCTGGCCTTCGATCACGAGCACCGCGTCAGTCAGGACTACAATATACGGGGGGTACCGACGATCCTGCTCATCGACCGGGAGGGGACCGTGGTCTTCTCCGGACACCGTTTTTCGGATCGTTTGTCCGACATTCTGACACGCGTCACGACAACGAATTCCAACGAGTAAGCGATTTTCCCGCAATGTCCTCCATACCCACACGATCGAACCGGCATCAGAACGGGTCCTTTCTGGAATTCCAGACCCTGAAGCTCAAAGAGCTGATCCAGGAAATCGTCAAATGCTGCGAAGATCGGCGGATCTATGAAAATCAGAAGTTCGGACTGCCCTACGCCGCGGTGCAGTGCCTGCTGCTGTTCCGCGACGAGCGCTATTTGACCGTCAAGTCGATCGCCCTCAGGCTGGAAGTGGCCAAGAGCCGGGTCACCAAACTGGTTTCCGGACTCGTTGCCAGGGAACTGGTGAAAAGGATCGACGATCCCCAGGACTCCAGGGTCAAGCTGATCAGCCTGACCCCGGCCGGGAGGGAGAAGGTCCGGGAAATCGAGTCATTTCATTTCGAACTGCACAAGAAGCTTCTCCTGCGGATCCATTCCCAGGAACGGGAGGGCTTACTTGCCTGTCTGGAGAATCTCCACTCTCACATGGACAGCGTGAAACAGGAGCTGAATCGGGAGTGAGATGCACCTGCCCCGGGCAGGCCGGGCCAGGTGCATCCTTTACAGGATTGAAGCCTGCGGCGGGTCGAAATTGTTTCCGGAAACGCCCGGCTACATCACGAGATAGCGGTCGCATTCCTCGATCATTTCCGCATTCCTGGCCTGGGTCACAAATTCCTTGAAGCCCACGCCGGGGACCTCTTTTCCTTCCAGTCCATTGGCCCGGAAGCTGACGTCGCAGACATAGAGTTTGCCCCGGCCGACCAGCTCCTTGAAGCGCTCTTCCTGGGTCAGCAGGACGCTTTTGCCGGTGAAAAAAACACGGACATCAACCGCTTTGCCTGAGGCCGCCTTGGTCAGATTGACCACATTATCCAGATGCTTGTCTGAGGTTACGAGTATACCCAGAGATTGAGCCATAGAGTACTCCTCATAGAATTTTGGATTTACGATGGATCAGTAGAGTCTGAAACTCCTACCACCAGGAAATGACCTTGTCCGCCGCAAAGATGGCATCCACGAGTTGATCCCAGTCCACATCGCCGGCGTAGAGCTTCATTGTTTCCGAATTGGGTTCAACAGCATGCTCCAGCAATTCGCTGGTGGTGGCATCAGGTTCGGAACGCAGTATGTGCAGGGTTTCCATGGTCAGGTCCTCCTTAGACTTATGTGTGAGTCAAATTGTTTCATCCATTTCAAGGCCCGGCCCGGGAGATGGATTTCGATTTCAGAAGGGGATGACGATATCGCTTGCCTTGACGGCCTCTCCGACGTCAGCCAGGGTCACGGGCTGAAAGCCGTATTTGTCCACATTGGCCTGATTATTGGAATAGCGCAGTCCCTCCATTTCATCCAGGAACTCCATGTTTTCCGAATAGGCCTCATCCATGTCTGCGATCTCATGATCCAGAACAAACATGGATACTTCGGCCATTTCCAGCAGGGCTCCCAGGCTGGTGCGCAGGGCCTCGTACTGCTGATCGACGTCTTTGACCAGGACGGCAATTTTTTTCATAAGAACCGCTCCAATTCGCTATTTGAAAAATTTGATTGTTGCGATCAAGGACTGTTTCATGTTTTTGCTTCTTTTTGAAAAAAAGAAGTTGGATAATTTTTCCCAGGGGAAAAATTATTTGATTTTGATGTAGTAGTGGGTTCTGCCGCCGTCCTTGTCCTCCATGCCCAGGAATTCGGCGTTGCCTTTATTGCAGTAATCCGGAATGTCGTTTTTCGATCCGGGATCGGTCCCGATGATTTCCAGGATTTGTCCGGACTTCAGTCCTTTCATGGTCTTTTTGGTCTTCAAGAGGGGCATGGGACAGCTCAGTCCGGAGGTGTCCAGGACTTGATCCGCTTGGATGGTTTCGAGATCCATTGCTTTTCTCCTTTACAGATTTCAAACTTTGCCCATTCAAAACAATACAGGCCTCTCATTGGATTATCCAAATTGGACTTTGGATCGGTCCCGGCTCAGGTTTTCGGCAGCACCTCCTTTTTGAATCCGATTTTCTGCAAAATCGTGATCATCGGACACCAGTCGCTGAAAGCCGACTGGAGCAGATTGAGTCCTACAAACGCGGTGAGCAGCAGCCACCAGGGGGAATGCGTGACGGCGAGCAGAACGCTGATCAGGACAAAGGTTCCGGCTATGCCGCGGAGGAGTCTGTTGATGCCCATATCAATCTCCTTGTTTGTGTGTATTTCTTTAAAAATTATGTGTCAGCGTGGCCAGCGGCCGCGCTGACATTCAAAACGAATACCTCAGGCTCAGATACCAGTTGCTGTTGTCTTCGAACTGGCCGAAGAAGGTGTGCGGCTTTTCGCCCATGAACAGGTTGCCTCCGGTGGTCACGGTCCAGGCGTCGCTGATTTCATAGCTGAGCTGGGGCCGGAGGTAGGCGTCCTGGTCCGAGGGTGAGTAAAAGGTGAACAAGGACAGGGTCAGATCCTGATTCAGGAGCAGTTTGGTCAGCCGCAGGGTCAGCAGATGGCGGTTTTCGTCACGTGCCTTGGCCCCCGGCGGCAAGTGTGCTTTGTACTCGGAATAGTCCTGCATATGTTCAAGATAATATTGCGCGGAGCCGGTGAATTCCTTGGCCAGTTCCTGTTCGTAGCCGAGCAGGAGCCGCAACTCGGAATTATTGATCAAGGGATCGTCCCCGGATCGATCCTCCCGGGAATCGTAATATCCCAATTCAATATTGGCGATACCCGGTCCCAGAGTGCCCTGCAGGCTGGTCCCGTAAACATTGAGTTTCGGAAACAGATACTTTCCCGTTGCCGGGTCCTGACCCGCCGGGCTTTTCCAGTAGCCGAAATAGCCGTACAGGGCCAATTCATATCCCGAGAAGTTCCGGTAGAGCCGCAGGGCGATTTCGTCGTCGTCAAACCAGTCATCCGGTTCCCTGGTGTGAATCTGCTTGTCTTCACCGGCGATACGGCCCAGCCCGCCGTTCCAGTAGCTGAGCCGTTCTCCATCGATATAGCGGTCGGGATCGAACCGCGGGGTATAAACCAGGTTTAGGTTGAAGAGATCGTTGAACCAGCCGATGCGCAGGGCGTCACCCGGGGCCTTCAAGTATTCAACATCCCGTCCGCTGAGAAAAGAGACCCAGTCTTTGGGAAACAGATCGTTGATGAACAGGAGATCCCCGGTGCCCCAGGAAAGGACCTGGCGCCCGGCCCTGACGTCGACAGAGGGGAGCGGGGTGAAGGTGAAGCGGAGCTGCCGCAGGTCGAAATCGACGTCTTCACTGACCCCGTCCAAGAGCATGTCGGCCGTCGCATCCAGGGTGCCCGCCTCCCAGTATTTTTCGGTTTCCAGTTGCAGCCGGGCCTCTCCCAGGGTGGCCCCCTTGGACTGGTTGGGGTCGGCCTGCAGCCTCGGTCCAAAACGGGTCTCCGCAAAACCGTGCACAGGAAAGCCAAGCTGCTCCCGCCATCCACCGTCTTCGAAGGCGGGGGCTTTTGCACCTGTCGATCCTGAGCTTGCCTTGTCATCCGAGGACAGCCCCGAGGGCAGGGCCGGCTCGTCATTCGAGTCCTGCTTCTGACCGGCCGGAAGCTCGGGTTCTCCCTGGACATCCTCCTGCTGAAGTCCTTTGGGGAGTTGCGGCCCCTCAGATCCGCCTGAATCATTGAGCCCGGCAGGAAGTTCCGGTTCCTGAGCGTCACTGCTGCCGGAAGCTTCCAATCCAGTGGGCAGAGCCGGTTCTTCAGCCCAGAGCAGAGGTGGACTCCCAAATATGACGAGCAGGCAGATACACACTGTGAGCAGAGAATTTATCTTCAGCATTTCGCGTTTGACCTGAACTGGGTTAAAAGATTTTGAGAAGATATGATTTTTCTGCCGATTTCCGGCAGAAAAATCAGCGCAAGTACTCACGGGGCGCCCGGCGGAGATAGCGCTCCGTAAAGATGTCGTCCGGGAGATCGTTGTTGTAGGACACATCCGTGAATTCGAGCACGGTGTGCCCCCCGCTTCCCAGATTGCTCATCTTCTGCTTGGTAATGGTGGTCTTGCCCTGGATTTTTTCGACTTCCAGGACGCTCATTTCCCGGTACTTGGTCCCGTCCCGATAGTATTCGGCCTTGACCGGCAGAAAAGTGGATTTGTGCACGTACATGATATAGTGGTCGAATTCCACCATTTCGGGCTTTTTGGGGATGTTTTTCAGGACATAGTAGTTGTCCGTGGTTTCGGTGAGCTCATGCTCGTCTTCCTGAATCCCCCGGCCGGAGACGTCTTCGTAAAAGAAATGGGAGCCGACAAAGCTGGTCCGTTCATCCGAGGCGGCTATGCGTTTGGTGACATCCAGGGCCGGCAGATAGAGCCAGCGATCGTCGTCTTCCCCGATATGCTTCCAGACCATGAACACGGTCCCCCGTTCGTCCGAGGGGCGATGAAAATAAACATAGAAACGCTGTTCCCGGTCCTGATCGTCCATATTCTTACGCAGAATGGTCAGGGATTTCTTCCTGGTTTGTCCTTTGTCGTTGCTGATGGTCATCTCCACCCGGGCCTTGCCGTCATTACCCTGATAATAGGCCATATGGTTGGCCTTGGTCACGATTTCCTGCACATCCGGCGTGGCAGCCAGGGCCGGATATCCTGTGAAGCCAAAGAAAACGACGATGCCGATGAGTTGCAAACAGTAGGCGCGTATCATAAAACCCCCCTTAAAATTTTATCTCCAAGCAGATAAAATTTTCATTTAGATGATTCAAAATAGTTTTTAATTGAGCCTTCCAGCGAGGTCTCTCACGAGAATCCTGTGACCTCTGTCGTTTGATTCAAATTTCAAATTCTACTGCTCCAACTTACCTTTTTCAGGATTCTGTCGTTGATATCAAAGGACAATCAGTCTTTGTTTCAAAAACCAAAATTGGATCAGTATCCCAATCTTGCTCCGCCTTCCATCTTCCGCCATCTGACGTCCGACCTCCCTCTTCCCTCCGTCCTCCGCCTTCTTACTGACCTCCGACGTCCGACCTCCCTCTTCTCTCAGCCCTCTGACTTCTTACTGACCTCCGACGTCCGACGTCCGACATCCCTCTTCCCTCCGTCTTCCGTCCTCCGTCCTCAGTCCTCCGCCTTCTTACTGATCTCTGACCCCTGATCTCTGACGTCTGTCCCCCGCCCCCCGACCTCTGTCCTCTGCCTACTGACCACTGCCCTCCACCCCGCAGGCCGTCCGCCTGGACATGTAGGCGCAGAACAGGAACAAAAGCGGCAGAGCCGCAAGGCTGATCCAGGTCCAGAGGGTCCAGCCGGCCTGGAAAAACTGCTGGATATTGACCAGGACCAGGGCCAGGGCGGCCAGACCGCTGACAAAACAGGTCCCTCGATGGCACATCAAGGACAGCTTCTGCGTCTTGGGAAAGAGCAGAGGCTGGAGATAGCGGATGATCGAGGGCAGCAGCACCAGGGTGGCCGCTCCGGAAACGAGCATGATGGAGGCCATGAAGAAGCCCACAGTCACGTAAGGCATCAGCGGGGCCAGCAACAGCGGGGTGAAGCCCACGGCAATGACCACCACATTGCGGGTGATGGCCCGGGCCGGCTCCCCAAAGACATGGGGGACGGTTTTCGCCCAGTCGCCGTGTTCGGCCTGCAAATTCCTGGCCCGGACCAGGAAATGGATGGCGAAGTCCACAGCCAGGCCGATGGTCAGCGAGGACAGAACCGCCACCGGCATATCGTAATTTTTGCCCACCAGGCCGATGGCCCCGTAGATGAAGGCAATGGTCACGGTCAAAGGGACCATGGACAAAAGCCCCCACAGGGCGGAGCGGAACAAGACGGTCATTATCAGGAACACCACCAGAAAACTTCCTAGAAAGGCCTTGAGCATGCCGCTGACCATTTTGTCCTGCCAGACCACGTTGATGTAGGTCAGGCCGAACCACTCGGCCTGGAGGTCGGCCGGAGGCGGATGGCCCTGCATATAACGCTCCAGGGCCCGGACCACTTGGCTCATGTCCCGGTTGTCACCGCTTTTGAGCTGCACCCAGAGACTGGACTGCCGGTAGTCCTGGGTCACGAAATGCCAGAGATCCTGGGGGCGGTGGCTGCTCTGGTAGGTCAGCAGGGTCTGCGCCACGGCCTTGCTCGAGTCGGGAATCCGGAAGGCCTCCTCTTTGCCTTCAAACAGCTCGCGGTGCACGGTTTTGACAATATCCGACAGGGAGTTTGACTTGCCCACGATCCCGGTTTCCAGGAGGTGCTTTTCCAGTTCCCCGATGTATCGCAGGACCTCTGGATCCTTGAACAGGTCATTCCGGGTCTGCTCCTGGTCCAGAAACAACAGGAGCTCATCCCAGGCATAGGAGCTGTCCCCGGAGGCGGCTTCTTTGTTGCGCTGGACAAAGTCTTTCAAACTCGAGAGGAAGGTATCCCGGTCCTCGGATTGTGAAATCAAGCTGCCGGCCTCGGCGGACAGCTGTTTTGCCAGCTCCGGGGTCGCTTTTTCAAAGGCTTCCTCCCGGGCAAAGGCGTCCAGCCGGGAGTTAAAATCAGTCAGGTACTCTTGCGGGGCGAAGACTTGCTTTCCGGGCTCCAGGTGCAGATAGGCCATGTAAGTGCCCCCGAAATGCTCGTTCAGCACCCGGTCCGCCACCCGGATCGAATGATCTTTTTTGAACCATTTGGTCGGGTTGTCATTGATCACGATCTGGGTGATGCCGTAGACGGCCAGGACGAAGAGCACCGCGGTGATGCTCAAATAGACCTTGCCTCTGCGGTAGGTTGAACTGCCGAGTATACTGAGAAAACGACCCATGAGTGTGGTCTCGGGGGAGTCATGGCTGTCCTTGGCCTGCAGCCCGAAGTTTTCCAGCTTGTGCTCCGGAATGAACATGATATAGGCCGGGATGATGATCAGGGTCAGGGCCCAGGCGAAGAGAATCCCCAGGGCCACGAATATGCCGAAGACCTGGACCGGCGGAATGGGGGTCAGGGCCAGGGAGGCAAAACCGGCGGCCGAGGTGACCGAGGTGTAGAGCATGGGCAAAAACAGGGTCTCCAGGGTGTATTTGATGGTGTTAAGCCTGTTTCGGGTTCCCTGGTAATGATCGAAAAATTCCGAGAGGATATGGACGGAGTCCAGGACCGCAATGGGCATGATAAAAATGGGGATCATGGAGCTCATGATGTGGATGGTGTTCCCGGTGATCACCAGGAGGGACATGGTGAAGATCACCGAGGCCATGGCTACCAAAAGCGGGGAGATGATGAGCACCAGGTTCCTGAAAAAATAGAGCATGAGCAGGAAAATCACCAGCATGGCCAGGGGGGCGGAGATGGCCATTTGCTTGAACATCTGCACCCCGAAGACGTCGTTGGCCACGGGAAGTCCGGTGATATGCCACTGCTCGTTTCCTTCGAAGGTTTTGATTTTGTCCTGCAGCTTGTCCCAGATTTCATAACTCAGATCCTTGGAGGTGATGGGCAGGTACAGGGCCAGGGCCTGTCCGTCTTCGGAGACCAGGGTGCCGTTTAAAAAGGGGATGTTCAGGGCCTTGTCCCGCACCGCCAGAGCCTCTTCCTGATTTTCCGGAGGTTGGGGCATGAGCCACTCAAAACGGACCGTACCCACTCCCCCCTGCTCGATATTGTCCACGGTGGAGGGGGCGATGATGTCCGCCCGGACCACCCCGGCCCGGGGATCGTCGCTGCCGATGGTCTGGCCCTGGAGGGTCTTGGCGTATTCGGTGAGGGTATAAACACGCTCCAGCGAGGCCTGATTGAAGACCCCCTGCGGATGCTCTTCGTTGACCACGCCCACTACGATGATATCATTCAGATTGAAGCGTTCTTTCATCTCATTGTGAAAGATGCGCACCGGCTCTTCCGGACTGAGCATGTTTTCCGGGTCGGTATCCACTTGAACCGGATTGAGAACGGCAAATTGTTTGGGCCAGAGGGAGGGCAGGGCCGCGAGAAGACCGAGCACCAGGACCATGACGGCGATGATTCCGAAAACTGAGCGGGGATGATTGGTGGCGGTATCACTGGTGAAGCGGGCTAAGCTCATTGTGTTTCTCCCAGATGCTGTTTCAAGTGTCAGCCCTGCCAGAGGCAGGGCTGACACATATCTAATTGAAATATATTACAATATACTCATAAACTCGTCGGCTGTTGATCTTGTAATCCACGACTGCCGGTTTGATCAATGAAGAAGCCTTATTTTTACCGCATACCATCACCTTAACCCGTCATTGCGAGGCGTCTTCGCCGAAGCAATCTCATAGGAGTACACCTGAAGTTTCATACGAGCTTCTTTTGGGTTATTTGACGGGACGAGAAATATTGTACTTGTCTTCAAGACAGGCAATAATGCCCTTCAACCCCTCCTCAATGACAAAGTAAAAGATTTTTCTGCCCCGACGCTGGAAATCCAGAAGTCCCCTATTCCGCATCAAGCGGAGATGTTCCGAGGCCATATAACTCGGGATTTGACAGAAACCGGCCAATTCGCCGACGGTGTATTCGCCCTGAAGGAGCAGTTGAACCATGCGCAAACGGTGGGGATAGACCCGGATTCTGCGGCCAGCAGGATGCTGTCAGTGATGAATGCCTGGGATCCAGCACGCTTTTATCCCTTTAAAGCGACCTCAACGGCATCCTGCAGTTGTTCATTAATTCCGTAAGAGGCATATACGATGTTGCCGCTTTTATTGATGACCAGCATGGTGGGAACTCCCTGGATGCGGTACATTTTGCTGACTTTGTTCCCCTGGTCCAGAGCCAAAGGGTATTGGGGGTCATATTTATTCTTGAATTGTCCGACCCGCCCGGAGGGCTCGCCGACATTCACCCCGATGGTGACCAGTCCCCGGGATTGATATTTTTCAACCATCTCGTTGATATTCGGAACCTCTTTGATGCATCCCGGACACCAGGTGGCCCAAAAAACCAAGAGGACGGGATTCTGATTTTCAAATTGCTCCAGGGCCAGACGTTCGCCGGCCAGGGTGGGGAGTTCGAATCCCGGGGCTTCGATCTCCTTGGCCTGAATCGGACTTGAAACAGTGAACACGAAGCAGCCGACCAGGATTACAAAGATGGACTTGCAGAATGCTGACATGAGACTCTCCTATGTTATTTCAGACTTCGTAACAGTGCTATGGTATTAAATCGTAACAGCTTAAAATTGCATATTTCATGCCATCAATCACTGTAAGCTCTTTCCGGTGCATGTCAAGCGTGGAGTGCATGGCTTTTCTGATGGACGTGGAGACCCGCCGGCGGGTCAAACCGGTGTTTCGTGTTGACACCTGTTCAGGCGAGAGGTTTACAGGAGACAGCCAATCTTTACAATTGAGAAGAGTGGGTGTACACCTTTCATCAGATGGAAGTCGATGTTTCCAAGTTCTGTCTGTTGTGGGGAGAAGGCAATGCGTTTTGTGATCATAAATGGTCAAACCGAGACCCGATCTATTGCCCTGGCTGGACAGACAGCTTGCAGAGCTTGTCCAGGCTGAATTGGAAGCACACGAGGTGGAGCTTTTTCCGGGCCATGCAGTGCAAAGGATTGAAGCAGGCGGTTCAGGACTCATCTGCTGCTGCGATCATGGCAAGCTGGAAGCGGATCTGATTCTCGCGGCTGTCGGTGTGCAGCCAAACAGTGAACCGGCGGATGCAGCCGGGCTTGAACTGGGTACTGAAAAAAATGTAAATCCAAATCGCGATCAGAATCGCTATTTGGATATGTTTAAGATTTTGAAATCGGGTGAGGGATATGAACGACACGTTGGATACTTTGGTGTTCAGGATTCAGAATGAGATTCATGAACAGACCAAGCAGGAATTCGGACAGGAATTTTTCGAGCGCTGGACCAATCCCGTCCATATGGGGCTTTTGGAGCAGGCTTCCACAGAGGCCTCTCTCACCGGGAACTGCGGTGATTGCATCACCGTATCCTTGAAAATTATGGAGGAACGTATCCAACAAGCTCGATTTGTGACCACAGGCTGCGGACCCAGTGTTGTCTGCGGCGATATGGCCTGCGAGCTGGCCGAGGGCCGGGACCTGGAATCCGCCGCCGCCATGGAGGGCAGCGACATCCTGGAGATCCTGACCACGATTCCGGAAGACAAGGAGCACTGCGCTCATCTGGCGGCCAGGACCATCAGGGAGGCCATCCGCCGTTATTGGGAAAAGACGTCCTGAGGGAAAAACTTGGAAAAGCTCTGATCTGGTATCCAACTTGCATAATACTCTGAAGATGAAATCTAGTTGAGAAGAGTGCATTCCTGCACGCCAACCGTTCGCGAGTTGAAAAAGGAGGTCTGATGCTGCATACACAATTAAAATCGAGGTTTGCTGCCTGGATGCTGGCCGGCCTGGTCGTTCTGGCCGGGACCCCGGCCTGGGGGGCGGTGGCAGAACAGACCGAGGACAAGGACTATGGTGCGGCGGAGGCTCGGAAAGTGGTCGAAGAGCCGGAGCATTGGATCACAGCCGACCATAGCCAGTTCGAGGAGCTGCAGCAGGAGTTTCAGACCGGGCCGGAGGTGACCACGGCCTGCCTGTCCTGTCACAATGAGGCCGGCGAACAGGTGCAGGAAACCATTCACTGGACCTGGATCTGCCCGGCCGATCCCAAGGGGCGGATGGGCAAGGCGGGCCTCACCCTGAACAACTTCTGAGTGAACATCAAAGGCAACGAGGCTCGTTGCACCTCCTGTCACGCCGGATACGGCTGGAAAGACGATTCCTTTGATTTTTCCGATGAAACCAAGATCGACTGCCTGGTCTGCCACGAACAGACCGGAACCTATAAGAAATTTCCTAGCGGGGCGGGACATCCGGTCTCAGAACCCAAAAAATTCTCCGGGAAAGAGATGTTTTATCCTCCGGATTGGAACCGGGTCGCCCAGTCCGTGGGCCGTCCGCAAATCGAGAATTGCGGAATCTGCCATTTCTACGGCGGTGGCGGGGACGGGGTCAAGCACGGCGATCTGGACTCCTCCTTATTCCATGCCAGTCGGGATCTGGATGTACACATGTCACCTGAAGGCGGGGGATTCACCTGCACCCGCTGCCATACCACCAAGGCCCACTTCATTGCCGGGCGTTGTTACAAGAAACCCGCCTTCACCGAACGTAAAAGCCTGATTGATGATGATATGGTGGAACGTATCGCCTGCGTGTCCTGCCATACCGAGACCCCGCACGAGCCGGGCTCCAAGCGCAACGATCATACGGACAAGGTGGCCTGCCAGAGCTGCCATATCCCGGAATTTGCCAGGCAGAACCCCACCAAAATGTACTGGGACTGGTCCACGGCGGGACGCATGAATGAAAACGGAAAACCCCTGGTTAAAAAAGGAGATTTGGGCAAGGCGGTCTACCACGGAAAGAAAGGGAGCTTCCGCTGGGAAAATAATGTGGTTCCGGAATATTTCTGGTTCAACGGAACCATGGAATACAAGCTGTTAACCGATACGGTCGATCCCTCCGAATCCGTCAAATTGAACAAAATCATGGGCTCCAGAGACGATCCCCGTTCCAGGATTTATCCCTTTAAAGTCCATCGAGGCCTGATGCCTTATGACCTCGAGAACAAGACCATGCTCTCCCCGAAGCTTTTCGGCAAGGAAAAAGAAGCCTACTGGAAGTCCTATGATTGGAATATGGCTTTGGAAGCCGGAATGGAGGCCCACGGACTGGATTTCAGCGGCGAGTATACGTTCGTCGAGACCGAGTATCATTTCCCCTCCACGCATATGGTGGCTCCGGGGGAAGACGCGCTTCAATGCCTGGACTGCCATGCGGATCAAGGCAGATTGGCCAAACTGACCGGATTTTATCTCCCGGGCCGGGATAAAAACAAAGTGTTGGATGCCATCGGCTGGCTGGCGGTGTTCGGTTCTTTAGCCGGTGTAGCAGTGCATGGCCTCATGCGGAAAGTGCTGGCCAAAAAACGAGGGTAATCCTGGAGGGAATTTGAATGGAAAAGAACGAGTGTATTTATCTGTATACCCGGTTTGAACGTTTCTGGCACTGGGCCCAGGCCCTGCTGGTCCTGATCCTGATACTCACAGGCCTGGAAATCCATGGCACCTACAGCCTGCTTGGATTTGAAACCGCCTTCAGTGTGCACAACTTCTGTGCCTGGACCTGGCTGGTGCTCTATGTGTTTATCCTGTTCTGGATGGCGATCACGGAAGAATGGAAGCAGTATATTCCGACATTCCAAAAACTCTTTGCCGTGATGTGGTACTATGTGTACGGAATTTTCAAGGGTGACCCGCATCCCGTTCCCAAGACCGCTCGGGTCAAACATAACCCCTTGCAGCGGCTGACCTATCTGGGCATTGTCTCCTTTCTGGTCCCCTTTCAGCTGATCACCGGGTATCTGTATTATTACTACAACGCCTGGCCGCAGCTCGGCTGGGACTGGGCCTTGAGGCCCGTGGCCCTGCTGCACACCGCCGGCGGTTTTGCCATGCTCGTGTTTTTGATAGTCCATGTCTATATGACCACTACCGGACACAGCCTGAGCGCGCACATCAAATCCATGTTCACCGGCTGGGAGGAAGTGGAGGACACTGCCGGGCACGAATGGGAGGTCAAAAGCTGAATCTGAGGAACCGATTCAGCCTTCAATGGTGTTTTTGACACTGATTCCGTATTTTTTGATCCAGTTCCAGACCGTGACCCTGGAGACCCCAAGCCGCCGGGCGGTCTGGGACTGGTTGCCCCTGGTTTCCCGCAGGATGCGGATGAGCATGGTCCTGTGCTCGCTGTCCTGCTTGTCTCTGACCTCTTTGCCCCCTTCGGAAAATCCTGCTGAACCCACGGCATCAAGGACCCTGGGCAGGAGGTGCTCGGTCTTGATGACCCCTTCCGGGCAGCTCACAAACGCGTATTCAAACACGCTCTTCAATTCCCGGACATTGCCCGGCCAGTGATAGGCGTTCAGGGCCTGCATGGCCTCGTTGTCGATGCCCGGGATGTTCTTGTCCGACTTGCTTTTCATTTTTGCAAAGAACATCTCGGCCAGGGCCGGGATGTCCTCCTTGCGTTCCCGGAGCGGCGGAAGATGGATGGGGATGACGTTGATGCGAAAAAACAAATCTTCCCGGAAGGTACGCTCCCGGACCATTTCGTTGAGGTCTTTGTTGGTGGCGCTGATGATCCTGACATCCACGGGCAGAGGGCGGTTGTCCCCCACCCGTTCCACGATTTTTTCCTCTAAGACCCGCAAGAGCTTGACCTGGGTGGGCAGGGGGAGGTCCCCGATTTCGTCCAGGAAGATGGAGCCCCCGTCTGCCGCTTCGAATCTCCCTTTGCGGCTGGACGTGGCCCCGGTGAAGGCCCCCTTGACATGGCCGAAGAGTTCGCTTTCCAGGAGGGAATCGTTCAGGGCGGCGCAGTTGACCTTGATCAGCGGTTTTTTCCGCCGGGAGCTGATATCGTGGATGGCCCGGGCGGCCAGTTCCTTGCCGGTGCCGCTTTCCCCGAACAGGATCACCGGGGCCTCGGAATGGGCCGCGTTGGAAATGAGATCAAACTGGCGGCGCATGAGCGCCGAGCTTCCCACCAGCCCGTAAAAGGTATTGTCTTCGGCCAGAACCCGTTTGTAGGATTCGATCTGTTGTTCCTTGTCCAGGAGTTCGGAGACGTCGGTCAGGGTCTCAACGGCCCCGATGACCTCCCCCAGGGAATCTTTGAGCACGGCCCCGTTTTTGAGCACCGGAAGAAAGCGGCCGCTTTTGTGTTTGATGCCGCATTCCCGGACCTGGATTTTCCCCTGGGCGAAGAGGTGGCACCAGTAGGGATGTTCGTCGTTTTGCAGCCGGGTGCACAAATCGCAGTCCAGAATCAGGCAGGAAGCCCCCAGGAGTTCTTCCCGGGAGTAGCCGGTCATTTCCCGCATGGCCTTGTTCACCGAGATGATCGTCCCAGAGGTGTCCACCAGCATGACGCCTTCCTGGATGGTGTCCACCACGGTCTTCCAGTAGCTGTTCAATTCGTTGTCAAACATGGAGTTTCCCTTGAGCAGGTTGAAATTTAAAGATTGGACAATACTGAAGCAAAGGCTTTAACAGCCTGTACTGTGGGTGTTCAATTCCAATACAGGTGTTAAGTAAATTTTTAACACTTTTACCGACAGCAGGCAATCCAGAAGAATCTGCTCATGAAAAAACACGAAAAAAAGCGAGTTGACGCCGGTGCCAGGCAAAAAGTTTCTCCACTTATGTATAAACGATTTTGACGGTCTTTCCGCTCAAAATCGTTGGGCATAAAAAATGCATGCCTTTCTTGATGAAGGGGGCTGCCGTGGAGGACAGCAAGAGGATTCAGATCGATTTCCGGTGTGGGATCACACCATTTTCCCTGCTCAAAGTGGTGCACACCCTGCACGGCCTGGCCGGGGGCGAGGTTCTGGAGATTCAGGGGAACGATCCCGAGATGCAGCAGGGGCTCTTCGAGGTCCTCGACCCCCAGAGCGTTGAAGTCCTGGATGTGCGTCAGGAGGAGGAGGGCTATCGCATCCGCCTGCGCAAAACCGTCGAAAAAATTAGAGAGAAAGGAGAGTTGCATGGAGAGAATGGATATTGAATTTCCGGGAGGCAAGCGGGTGGACGCCCAGTACAGGGGTTTTACCCACCGCACCGATCAACCCGAGGATGAAGGCGGCGGAGGCTCGGCGCCGGAACCCTACGACCTGTTCCTTGCCTCGCTGGGAACCTGTGCCGGGGTCTACGTGTTGTCCTTCTGCCGGGAACGCGGGCTGGATACTACCGGGCTGCGCCTGAGCCTGGCCGCGGAAAAGGATGAGCAGAGCAAGCTCTTTTCCAGGGTTGTGCTCACCCTCCACCTCCCGGCCGATTTTCCCCCCAAATACATCAAGGCCGTGCAGAAGGCGGCCGGGTTGTGCACCGTCAAACGCACCCTGGCCGATCCACCCGAGTTTGAGATCCGGACGGATGCCTCAAAACCTTAAACAATGTGAAACCTTGAGTTGCAAAAGTGGACAAGGCATCCGCTTCTCGTCTTGACAAACAGACATTAAAGAGCTAAAAAAGATACTTTAAAAAGTACTTTTAAAATAGAGGTTGATCTTGCATGCTCACCAAAATTCATGCCAACTATGCAGTCAGTATCAGCGATTTGAAGCGCAATCCTCAATCCCTTATCGACAAGGCACAGTTCAAGGTGCGGTTGCAGTAAAGGCTTGAAAGACCACATGTTGAGAGTGCCAGGATACGGGGATATACCAATCATTATAAAATAAAATTGGAGTCTGTCGGCTACCGGCTGGTCTATGAAGTCGATGGAAAAAATGTGACGATTTCTGTGATCTGCAGAAAACGAGACACCATTTATCGGATTCTCAGAAAAAAGAAGGCAAGAAAGTAGCCCTTATCGAAAACCTGCATGGAGCACGTCCGCCCCGTAATTCAGGGGCGCCCCCAACTGACGTTAGTGGCTTCAGGTAATAGGCCCGCATGTCCTTTGAAATCTCCCTGACACCCCAAAAAACCGGCTGGAAATAAACGGAAAAATGGCCTAAAGATAACTTATGGGTTGTTGTACATTGTCATTGTGTTGCATTCAGAACGACTGGAGGCAGTGTTTGACGATCATGTTTCATAAAATTGAGCAAAATCAAAAGATGGAGGCAGTTATGCAGCGCAACCAGCATTCACAAACCAAGCATGACGACAAAGTGAAAGAAATTGTACAGGAATTTTTGAAAAAGGGATTTCGGGTAAAAGCAGACCTTGAAGGGTTTGAACGTCCTGGGCTTATACGTGGCTACTGCCCTGATATTATTGCCTTTAAAGATGGTCAAAGAAAGATTGTCGAAGTGGAAACTGAGGAAACTGTGAAAAGCGATCGTGATCTCAATCAGCAACAAGCTTTCAGAGAAGAAGCGGACAAGGATAATAAAACAACTTTTACTCGAAGAGTGGCCCGCTGATATTTTTAATAACCATCAAGAGGGATTTATACTCAATTTTGGGGGGTGTTCCCCCGGACACTCTTTCCTGAACAAGGAGGACTGCGTATGGCAGGCAAGGTGTTGATCGTGATCTCCTGCGGGACCAACCAGCCGAATCGGGCGACACGGGCGATTCACCTGGCTACAGTGGCCCACCAGCAGGGCAATGAAACCGTGATGTTTTTTCTGGATGAAGCGGTCTATCTGGTGAAAGAAGGGCTTATCGAGCATCTGCGGGCGGCCACCGGTGATGTGGCCGACGATCTCATGACCTATCTGCAGGCCCATGAAGTGCCGCTTTTGGCCTGCACGCCCTGCGCCAAGGCCAGAAAGATCAGTGAGGACGAGTTGATTGAGGGCGCCAGGTTTGCCTCAGCCGCCGAACTCTTCCAGGAAGGCGAGGGAGCCACCGTTATCAGTCTGTAAACTTTGCTTCAGCGAGGCCATACCAGCTAAGGGGGCATGCAGAAGAAGCAAAAGACCGGGGGGGTCTTCCAATGGCACAGGCCCTTGTTTCGCAGGGGCCTGTGCCTGGGAAGAGCGAAGGTTTGAAGGCCCTAAATTTTTCGTCTTTTTTCCGGCCGCAGGGAGCGTACGGCCGTTCCCGCCCGCCACATTTCCGACTCATGAATCTCTTTGAGTTCCTTGTCGAGTCGCTCCCGGTAATCCGGGGCGCTGTTGGCCTCTAAGACGATGCGGGTTTCCCCGCCCGAGGCAACGCTCTGGTAGAGTTTTTCAAAGACCGGGGCCACGGCCTCTTTAAAGGGCTTTTTCCAGTCCAGGGCGCCCCGTTGAGCCGTGGTGCTGCAGTTTCCGTACATCCAGTCCATTCCGTTTTCAGCGACCAACAGGATGAGGCTCTGGGTGAGCTCTTCCACGGTTTCATTAAAGGCCTCGCTCGGGGAGTGCCCGTGGCGGCGCAGGGTGTCGTACTGGGCCTCCATGACGCCGGCCAGGCAGCCCATGAGCACGCCTCGCTCCCCGACCAGGTCGCTGAAGACCTCTTTTTCAAAGGTGGTGGGGAACAAATAGCCCGAACCGATGACCACGCCCAGGGCCAGGGTCCGTTCTCTGGCTTTGCCGGTGGCGTCTTGAAAAACGGCAAAACTGGAATTGACGCCGGCCCCGTTGAGAAAGTTGGTTCGCAGGGTCCGGCCCGATCCTTTGGGGGCGACCAGAATGACATCCACGTTGTCCGGGGGGATGATGCCGGTTTGATCCTTATAGGTGATGGCGAAGCCGTGGGAAAAATACAGGGCGTCTCCGGGATTCAAGCATTCTTTCAAGGCCGGCCAGGTAGCCACTTGTCCGGCATCGGAAATCAGATTCTGGATGATGGTCCCTTTCCGGGCGGCCTCTTCCGGGGGAAAGAGGGTCTTGCCGGGAACAAAACCGTCATTGACTGCCTTTTCCCAGGATTTGCCGCCTTCCCGCTGGCCGACAATAACCCGCACCCCGTTATCCCGCATGTTTAATGCCTGACCCGGGCCCTGAACCCCGTAGCCTAGAACGGCTACAGTTTCATCCTTCAAGACGTCCAAGGATTTTTCCAAAGTGAACTCATCCGAGGTGATGACTTCTTCAAGCACTCCGCCGAAATCGATTTTTGCCATATCCGCCCCCCTTTTTTATTGCTTGTATTTGTGAAACTTTCCGAAAAATATTTAAAAATTAAAGACCCTGGCTTCAGCGGCCAGGTCGATGATCTTTGGAGCCCCGCCCAGATACATATTGCTATGAAAAATATCCTCGCCGACCTGGCGAGACTGAGCGCAGGGGATTCAGACCCCGCAAGGGACTTCGCTGCCGACCAGGTTTGGCAGATAGTCGCCTGGGCTGTCCCCTGTGGTTGTCCTCTGCGACAGGTCCCGGTTCTTGTCGGCCCACATGACCCCGTCATCAACGAGGAACATTTCCACATCGTGAGCTTTGTCTTTGGCAACCTTTGCAAACTGGAAACACCTGGTCGCGGCTTCATTGTCGTCTTGACTCAGGATGAATAAAAAGCTGGCCATATTTTCCTCCTTTGTCCGCTTAACCTCCGGCAAATCTGACACATACCTATGAAATTATACAAAAAAATTAAACTCTCTCTTGCCTTTAAATTGTGAACGTCGCATACACGAATTGTACAGGTCAAGCAAACCCTGACTCAGATTGCGCTGCAGAATGTTCAGATCTAAACCTGAAGCAGGCAGAGGTCAAGGGAGAAAGTGCATCCGGAGATTGCTTGCTTTAGGTTCAAACATTCGTCCCGGCGAACTTGTTTTTTTTGGGCATCTATGCTTTCTTCAAGCGTTCGACCAGGTAGCCGTCCATCATCAGATGGACGACCTGGTGGAGAACGCAGACCAGGAGCGCGACCCCGTACTGGGGAAAAAGCGACATTTGCAGAATGACGGACAAGGGCAGGGTTTTTTGCCCTCCGATGAACAGGATGCTCTCCATTTTCCCCCGTCCGCGGCCGGAAAAACGAATCAGACCCCAGGCGCCGAGCAGGAGCAGTCCGTGGTAGATGAAGGAGAGGCCGATGATCAGGGCCGCGGTGAATCCGCTGCTGATGAGGATGCCGCGGGTCTGGGACATGGCAATCCATACAATGAGCAGGATCATGCTTTGGTTGACCAGGCTGATCTTTCCGGCAAAACGTTGATACAGTGCAAAAAAGTGATGTTTTGCCAGCATGCCCGCCGCCAGGGGCAGGACCACCAACAGGCCGATTTTTAGCATGATGGCCGCTTTGTCAATGTGCACGGCTGTGCCGTGTCCGATGCACATTAAAAGCGCGGTCAGGAAATAGGGGATGGTGAAAACGGACAGGGCATTGGCGGCGATGGTGGTGACCAGGGCGTGGGCCGCATTGCCGCCGGCGGCAGCCGTCATAACCACCCCGCTGCTCAGGGAAGAAGGCATGACGGCCACCAGGAAGATGCCGATGAGGATGCCGCTGTCCATGGAGATGAGACTGAACAATGCGGCTGTCAGGGGCGCAAAAATGAAGATGACGACGCAGGCGAGGAGCATGCCCTTGATGTCCTTGAGGCCGTCTTTCAATTGATCAGGACTGAGGGCAAAGCCGGAAAACAGGAAAATCGTGACAACAACAATTTCCGGTCCACGGTGATTTTTGAGCCAGCCCCCAAGCGCTCGGAGCGTGCCGTTCAAATCCGCAACAGTTGCCAGACATATGGCGAGAAGAGCGATCAAGAACCAATAGCGTTTGATCAGGGACAGAACGGCCTGTAGGTTCAAATAGGGGCTCATGAATACCTTGGACTCGGCTTGCTTAAGAATTGAAGATTGAATACTGCTGAATATAAGAAGATCAAGAAGTTAGCCTGGCTCTATCCAAAACCATTTTCAGAAAGACTCTTCGGATGCCGTACGGATGTCACAATGAGCACTAGCTCGACAGATCTCAATAGGCAAAGGCGGGACCTTCGTCAAGACGTAAGCCTGGATCGAATTCTGGGCCCGGTGCTTTTGCTGACCGGTGTGTTTTTCATACACTTTGTGTCACGGCAGATCGCCGGCCCGCTGCTCCCGGCCATGGAGCTGGAACTGGGCTTGAGCCATACCCAAAGCGGGTTGTTTGTGCTGTTCATGGGATTCGGATTTTTTCTCAGTCAGCTCGGCTCGGCGTTTCTTGTGGGCCGTTGGGGCTATCGGCGCTGTATTCTGGTCTCCCTCTGGGGGAGCGCGGCTGCCTGCTGCTGCCTGGGGGCCATGGAGTCGGTGCTGAGCCTGTCGTTTGCCTTTCTGGGCATCGGGATAACCGGAGGCCTGTATGTTCCTGCGGGCATCGCCCTGATTACGGTCCTTGTCCGCCCTAAGGACTGGGGCAAGGCCATGGGCATCCACGAGCTGGCCCCGAATATCGCTCTGATTTCGGTCCCCTTTCTTGCTACAGGAGTGGTTGTGCTGTATTCCTGGCGCTTGGGCTACCTGCTGCTGGCCGGGGCGCTGGTGCTTCTGGCCCTGGTCTACACCCTGTGGGGGGCCGATTCCAAAAACCGGCCCTCAGCGCCGGATACAGCGCGAATTCTGGAGATCGTTTCCAATCCCTCTTTCTGGTGTCTGGGCGTGTTGCTGAGCCTGGCGGTTGGCGTGGAGACCGGGGTTTATACCATGGTCCCTTTGTTCCTGGTCAATGAGCGGGCATTTGATCTGGCGGAGGCCAATCAGCTCCTGGGCCTGTCCCGAATTCCGGGGGTGGTCATGGTCCTTGCTTCAGGCTGGCTCACGGACCGCTTGAGTCCTTCTGTAACAGTGTCCGTGGGACTGGGGGTGACCGGCGCTGCGGTTGTGGCCCTGGGCCTTGGACCGGATTGGCTCTTGATCCCGGCTGTCTTCGTCCAGGCGCTGTCCGCCGCCTGTCTGTTCCCTCCGATTCTGTCCATGGCTTCACAGATTTCCAGCCTGGAGAACCGGGCCCTGACCCTTTCCTTGAGCCTGGCCGTGGCCCCCCTGATCGGCAGCGGCCTGCTTCCGGCCGGCATCGCCCTGGCCGGGGACCTCGGATCTTTTGCCGCGGGAATGGTGGGTGCGGGTCTTGTGACCATGCTGGGCATTGGGTTGGTTGTGATCATGAAACGTCGGAAAGACCGGGTTTAAGGAATATGAAATTCGAGAGGAGATCCAATTCTCCGAAAGGCCCGCAGGCCTGCCGGCGTCCCGATGAATTGGATTGACAGATGTTTCCAATGCTTGGTATGCCAATGCTGGCTGTGTAACCGCAATCCCAAAGGAGATGACAGATGGACATTGACAACCGCTACATCATGACCGCCTTCGGAAGGGATCGGGTCGGGATTGTTGCCGACATCACCGAGATTTTGTTCGAACTCGGCTGCAACTTTGAGGACGGCAATATGACCCGGCTCTCCGATGAGTTTGCCTTGATCTTTCTGTTCACGCATCCTGACGAGATTGATGAGACCCTGACTGAGGCTTGCGAGCGTTTGGAAAAGGAAAAGGGGATCAGCGCCTTTTACCGTCTCCTGGGCTCGGAGGCCATGACCCCGGATCTGGCATTGCCCCGGCACACCCTCCATCTCGAAGGCATGGATCAAACCGGCATCGTTTATAAGTTCAGCCGGCATCTGGCCGAACAGGGGGTGAATATCCTGTACCTGCAATCCGAACGGAGAAATATGCCCCAGACCGGAACTTCCATGTATCTGGTGGATATGGATATCGAGATTCCACTCGAGTTGGGGGCGGATGCATTCCGGGACGGTCTGCAGGATTTGGGGGACGAAATGGGCGTCAGCGTGAAATTAACTTGAAGAGAAAAAGAACAATGAATATTGATCCACACAGTTTCAAAGAAATCGATCCAGGCAAACGAATCCTTATGGGGCCCGGCCCCAGCAACGTCCCGCCGCGGGTGCTTCAGGCCATGGCCGCACCCTGTATCGGGCATCTGGACCCGGAGTTTTTGGGGTACATGAACGAGGCCCAACAGCTCCTGCGCTATGTCTTTCAAACCAAGAATCCCTTCACCATTCCAGTTTCCGGAACAGGCAGCGCGGGCATGGAAACCTGTCTGGTGAATTTTATTGAGCCCGGAGACACGGTTCTGGTCTGCGTGAACGGGGTGTTCGGAATGCGCATGAGCGATTTGGCCCTCAGGCTCGGGGCCGAACTCATCCAGGTGAATGCCGAATGGGGTCGGGCCATAGATCCGGAAGACGTCCGGCGGGCCGCCGCCGGCCGGGACCTGAAGATCCTGGCCGTGGTCCATGCCGAGACTTCCACCGGGGCCTGTACCCCCTTGAACGATCTGGCGGATATAGCCCATGAAGCCGGAGCCCTCTTCCTGGCGGACATGGTGACCTCCCTCGGGGGGATGGAAGTGGATATCGACCGGCAGGACATTGATGTTGCCTTCAGCGGCACCCAGAAATGTCTGTCCTGTCCGCCCGGCCTTTCGCCGGTCACCTTTGGTCCCAATGCGATGGAGGTGCTGCAAAACCGCAAGAGCAAGGTCCCGAGCTGGTATCTGGACATGAATATGGTCGGGAAATACTGGGGGGCCAGGCGGAAATATCACCACACAGCAGCGGTGAATATGATCTATGCTTTGCGTGAATCCCTGCGGCTGGTGGCTGAAGAGGGTCTGGCCAAGCGCTGGGAGCGGCATGCCCTGAACCACAAGGCTCTGGTGGCCGGGCTGGAGGCCATGGGACTCGAGATGCTCGTGCCCGAGGCGGAGCGCCTGCCCATGCTCAATTCGGTCTGGATACCGGAAGGGGCGGATGATATCGCCACCCGCCGGCATCTGTTGAAAGGCTATTCCATCGAGATTGGAGCCGGCCTCGGAGATCTGGCCGGCCGGGTCTGGCGGGTCGGGCTCATGGGCCATACCGCCAAGCCCCGCAATGTGCTGCTGTTTCTCTCAGCCCTGGAGGCCACGCTCCGCAAGCAGGATGTGCGTATCAATTCCGGCGGAATGGAGGCCGCAGCTGCGGTTTACGAAGAGGCCTGGTAAGATGCGGCTGCAAAAAATCCTTTTGCAGCCGTTAGGTGTCAGTGGTCAGAGGTCAGTAAATCCAGATAATTATAAGAACATTGATTCACTCGAATCGTTTACTTACGACTTTTTGCAGGTGCGTCTGGTAAAAAAATTGAAGATTGAATATTGCTGAAGAAAAGCAAATCAAAACCTTACAGTGAACTGATCTTCAAGCATTTTCTGCTATTCTCTAAAGCCGGCTTCGCCCGCAACCCAAAGGTTCCAGGTTCACTCCGGATTTAGAAATTCGAAATTTGAAATTTGATGAGGCCTCATAGAACACTCTGCATTCTTTTCTTGCCAATTCCAATTTCCAATTTCAAATTTCCAATTTCTTTAACAAGGACTTCAACTGCTTCGGAGCAACACATTTTCTTGTTTTCTTAGGACAGCGATTAACCGATGAGTCTAAACCATGGCGCAGCCTTTGATCACCCTGGACAATGTCACGGTCCGCTTGCGGGATCGCTGGTATCTCCGGAACACAAACTGGGAAATCAAGCAGGGCGAACACTGGGCCGTCTCCGGGCCCAACGGTTCGGGCAAAACCACGCTGGCGCAAACCCTGGCCGGTCGAACCCCCGTGGTCCGGGGAACCGTGCACCGCCATTTCATGGCTTCGGAGGGTCTGGAAAAATCCATTCTGTCTGTCTCTTCAGAGGAGCGCAGTGAACTGAACAGGCAGGAAGGGGTCTTGGATCAGGCCCGACATTTCAGCGGTAAGATCTTTGATGAAACGCTGGGGCATGAACTATTTCGGCCTTTCCTGCAGGACGGCGATAGTGCCGCCGAGAAGCGGATGGAAGCTGCGTGCAGTGATTTGGATATCCAGGAGATGCTCGTGCGTCCGCTGCATTCCCTGTCCACCGGAGAGTTGAGTAAACTCTTGGTCGCCAGGGCTGTTGTGTCGCCCCCCGCATTCTTGATTCTTGATGAACCCTTTGACGGGCTGGACTCATCTTCCAGAAAACAGATGGAAGGGGTCCTGGCCGGGCTCATGGCCCGCAAGGTTCATCTCCTCCTCATTACCCATCGAATCGATGAGATTTTTCCGGGTCTGACCCATGTCCTGCTTATGAACAACGGCGCTATCGCCGCCAGGGGCAAGAAGTCCGAGGTCCTGCAAGACGGGAAAATGCATTCACTTTTTCAAGAGACTGCATCCCTCGAACAATCCGGCATTCCCCTGATCGGAGGTGAATGGCGGCATGATGCGTCTTCAGCTGCTTCAGCCCTGATAGAAATGGAACAGGTCCGGGTGCACTATGGCCCGGTGCAGGTTTTGGATCAGATCAGCTGGACAATGCACGCAGGTGAAAATTGGGCAATCACCGGTCCGAACGGTTCAGGGAAATCAACCCTGCTCAATTTGATTAGCGGAGATGAACTCCAGGCTTACGCCAACAGCATCAGAGTGTTTGGAAAAAAGAGAGGTTCCGGAGAGTCGGTCTGGGACATCAAGCAGAAAATCGGGACTGTTTCCCATAGTCTTTTCACTCGGTACCAAAAAAACCTGTCTGTTTTTGAGACGGTCTGTTCCGGTTTTTTTGATTCCATCGGCCTGTACCGGAACTGCACCCCCGGCCAGAAAGCAACAGCCAGGGAGTGGATTCGCCTGCTGGGGATCGAAGCATTGCTGGAATGCCCCTTTCAGCATCTTTCGCAGGGGCAGCGGGCCCTGGCGCTCATCACCCGGGCCATGGTCAAATCCCCGCTGCTGCTCCTGTTGGACGAACCCTGTGCCGGACTTGATTGGAGCAACAGACAACGAGTCCTGGAACTGATAGAGCTGATCGGAAGCAGGACGGCCACCCATATCATTTACGTGACCCATCATCAGGAGGAGCTTGTTCCCTGCATCACGCACCAACTGCAGCTGGAATCGGGCCGGGCGGCATCTGCCGGGCCGGTCTCATAGAATTGAAGATTGAAGATATAACATATGAATATTTCTACGAAGGAGGGAAATATGTTTCTGGACATCTTGAAAAAAAGACGGAGTATCCGGGCCTATGAAGAGAGAGCGGTTGAACAGGCAAAAATCGATCAGCTCATTGAAGCCGCCCTGCGCGCCCCTTCAGGCAGGAATCTGCAACCATGGGAAATAATCGTGGTGACTGAGCGCGAGCGCTTGGAGGTGTTGTCCCGGGCCAAACCCCACGGAGCGGGATTTGTGAAGAACGCGCCCCTGGCCTTTGTGGTCTGTGCCGATCCCGGTGTTTCCGACATCTGGATCGAAGACGCCTCCATCGTCTCCGCATCCATTCATTTCATGGCGGCCTCCCTGGGCCTGGGAAGCTGCTGGGTGCAGATCCGGGAACGGATGCACAGCGAGGGACAGACAGCCGGAGCCTTTATTGCCGAGCATTTCGGTCTTCCTGAGCCCATGCAGGTGCTGTCCCTTGTGAGCATCGGCTATCCCGCGGAAGAAAAGCCTTCGCACAGCCGGGACACACTGCCCTTTAAAAAAGTGAGGCTGAATCGCTACGGGAACAAAAAAAATTGAGAGCGAGTATGACTGTGTATTGGTCATGAGCTGAGCTTGTGCATTATTCCGAGAATCCGGGCGGCAGGTCCTGTTCTTTGCCGGATGACCCGGCACTTTCGGAAGGAGTTGCGGAGTCCTGTCGGGAGATGGACAGGCCCAGCCTTTGACCTGCTTCGATGTATGATCCATGGCTCAAGCGCTGTTCGAACATGTTGCGCACCAGAATGGCGGCTTGGCCCTGGACCGGGCAGGCGTGTTCGCAAAATCCGCATCCCGTGCACTTCCGGGAGGTCACAAAAGGGACATGGACCTGCTTTCCCTCTTCAGGGTGGAGCTCAACGGCCCCATAGGGGCAGACTTCGTCGCAGACCAGACAGCTTCGGTCATAGGTCCAGGCCAGGCATTTCCGGCGCTCAATAAACGCGGTTCCCATCTTCGCCCACATCTTTTCTTCCAGATCCAGGATGCGAATCGCCCCTGAGGGGCAAACCTGGGTGCAGCCATTGCATCCCGGTTCACAGGGGCCGATTCTGGGAACAGCCAGAGGGGCGAACTGGGCGGCCAGGCCCTGGGTCAGGGGTTCCGGCTGGAGCATGTTGGTCGGACAGACCTCCAGGCACATCCCGCAACGGATGCAGCGGCTGAGGAAAAGTTCCTCCGACAAAGCTCCAGGGGGGCGGATTGGACCAGCGGCCCTGCTTTCGGCCTGGTCGGCTTTCCCGAGAAAGGCAAACAGGAAGCCCAGGCCGATGGCCTGGAGTGCGGCCCGTCTGCCGGGGAGCTGTGGCGATTCCCTGCGGCGATTCCCGAAAAATGAAAAGATGATCGCCTCCTCGGGACAGATCTGCCGGCATTTTTGACAGAGGATGCATTCCGTGCTCAGGGTTTGTTTGGGATCTTCGGGAATGGCTTGCATGGGGCAGGACCGGCGGCAGCGGCCGCATTCGGTGCAGGCTTCACTGACCCGCCTTTTGATAAGGGACCAATGTCCAATGAGGGCCAGCACGGCGCCGGCCGGGCAGAGGAAGCGGCACCAGAAACGGGGAATCCAGCGGTTGACCGCAAACAGGCCGCCCAAAAAAACCGCCAGAAAGGAAAGGGTGGAAAAGCCGGTGTGGGGTGCCGGGGCAAAAGCCGGGAGTCCTGTATTGGAAAAGAGAGATCTGAAGGGAGACTCGATCCAGTGCAGAAGGACATTCAGAAAGGGTTCGAGGATCAGGATATAGAACCGGGCGGCCAGGGACAAGGGAGAGCCCCAGTGCAGGAGATTCAGGCCAAGCAGGGCTGCACTGATTCCCAGAAGCAGCAGAAGATATTTGAGATTGCGCAGACCGGCCCAGGCTTGTGGCTGCGATTGCGGCCCAGACTGTTTCGATTTGGCCACCAGCGGACGGCTGTAATCCAGGGTGGTGCCGAAGGGGCAGACATGGGCGCAAAAGAACCGGCCCAGGACAGCCGTAGCCGCAAAGAGCGCCAGGAGGACGCTCAGACCGGTGATAAGCGTTCCGCCGGTCAAGAGCGGTCCGAGAAAGAGCAGGGGGTCCAGGGCAAAGACCCGGGTAACCGGGAGCCAGTCCGGAACCGGAAAGGCCGTGAAGACGATGAGTAGAAGAAACAGGAGCAGGCAGAGGAACTGGTTGACCCGGCGCAGGGAGATCATAGGCTGATACGCCGTATGGACAGGTTCTCAATGTCCATTCGGCCCAGGCCCCGTTCATGGGCCAGGCGGATGTGTTCGACCTTGCGCGGTGGGATGGATCGGCCGTACCATTTGATCATCCCGGTCACATAGGCATCGGCCGCGACCATGTCCCTGGAGGCGACCATGGTTTTCGGATGAACCACCTTGCCCGGCCCGGAAGGGCCGTTGGTGGTCAAGGCCCGGCTGCAGTCGACAAGGGTGAGGCGGGGTGTTAAAAAGGTGCAGAGATCGACGATGGCCGTATGCAGATCAAAACGGTAATGAAAGAGGCCCCGGTTGAGTATCAGGCCCATCATGCCCTTCATGCTGAGACTGACCCCCGTGCTGCCGTGGTGTTTGGCTACGGGTGCGGCGATGAGCACGTCCGCCTCCAGGACCTCCCGCATGATTTCGGTGGTTTTGACCTGCTGCCCGTTTTTCAGTTCGATTTCTCGGAAACGCTCTGGGGCGTCCAGCTGTTGAACCCGGCATTGTTCGATGTCTTGGACGGCCTGCTGCATGCCGCTGGCCTCCAGGCAGAGTTCGGCCTGGCGCAGGGGATTGTCCAGGATGCTAATCCGGCTGGCCCCGGCCTCCCGAACCATGAGGCTCAGGGAGCGGATGACCTCGGGATGGGTGTTGGAGGCCCGTTCAGGGGGGGTGTCGAAGCTCATGTTCGGCTTGATGACCACTCTGTCCCCGGGTCTGACAAATTGGGGCATGCCCCCCAGGAGTTCCACCGCAGCCCGGCAGGCCGGGGCAATGTCTCCCTTGACCACGGCCAGGTCCGGCAGGCCTTGGGCCTGGACTTTCCAGGGATAGATGCCCTGCAGCCCGCAGCTGCAGAGCAGGCCTGCGGCGAGCTGGTATTTGAGAAAATCACGACGGCTGAGGCTCATATAAAATCCTCGATTGAAAATTGAAGATTTAATGTTGCTGAATACAAGAAAATCAAAAGGCACTAGAGGTCTCGGAGAACAGCGCTTTGAACTTGGGTGAGTAATCTCACTCAAGCAACAAAATAGCAAAGAAAGAGCAGACGGTCAATCCCGATTCGCCTCCAGTACGCCCTGAACATTCAAGGACATGGGTGAGACAGGCTACAAGAAAAAAACCGGAGAAGCGGCCACGCGCCGCTTCTTCGGTTTTTTTCGGAGTGGATGGGCAAGTTTGATCCGCCTGGACAGACGATTCAGGGGTGGGTCTTTGTCCAGGCGCCAGGGATCCTTGTCATAGGGGCTCTCTTTGATTGAAGTGGCACGAAATAGATAAAAGTATATGGTTTGCTTGACTTCAAAATTGGACATTCATTTGGTGTCAGGTGTCAGCGCGGCCGCTGGCTGGACGGACCAGCCAGTTTGATCAGTTGAAGAAACTGGTCAACAATAGGTCATAGAATAGAGAACCGGTCACAGGGCTCTCTTTCGCGATTTCGCTGGGAGGTTCTTAGGTTTTCTTAGGCTTGCTCGCCGGGGGAAACCGGACCGCGGCCTCGGCTTACAACCTGAAGTAAGAGATATATCTCCATAGAAGATAAGGCAGTTGCCAAAGAACAAAACAGAGAGTCCGGAGGGGGAAAAGATCCCCCGAGAGCAAGTCTTAGAAAACCAAGAGCCGGAAGCGTTAAAGCGAAAGAGAGCTCTGTGATCGGTTCGTGGCATCAGCTGAAGTTTCATACGA